>CAZTFZ010000005.1:10182-29468 GCA_964613105.1 uncultured Porphyrobacter sp.
AGGCAGGCTTCCAGAAACGCTTGGTCAAAGCCGTATTGGCGCGCTTTTTCCAGCGTATAAGGACGCAGGCCCGATGCGCGATACTCGCCAATGATCTTGCCTTCGTCGTCCTCGTCCAAATATTCAAACTTGAACAGATTTTGCGTCACGATCACATCGCCTTCCATCCCGATAACCTCGGTAATGTCAGTGGTGCGGCGAGAACCATCGCGCAGACGTTTCACCTGCACGATAATATCGACAGATTCCGCGATCTGGCGTGAAATGGCCTCTTTGGGGATTTTAATATCGCCCATCAAAATCATGTTTTCCATCCGACCCAAGCACTCGCGCGGGCTGTTGGCGTGAAGCGTACACATCGAACCATCGTGACCGGTGTTCATAGCGGCCAGAAGGTCGAAACATTCCGCGCCGCGAATCTCACCAAGGATAATACGGTCAGGACGCATACGAAGGGCGTTCTTAACAAGGTCGCCAATCGTAATCGCGCCTTGCCCCTCAAGGTTAGGTGGACGCGTTTCAAGCGGCAGCCAGTGTGGCTGTTGCAAACGAAGCTCTGCGGCATCCTCAATGGTCAGCACGCGCTCGCCCGGGTCGATCATTTTCGACAGAGCGTTGAGCATAGTGGTTTTACCCGAACCCGTACCGCCCGAAATAACAATGTTCATCCGGCTGGCACCGCAGATTTTCAGCGCTGTGCACATCTTCTCGCTCATCGAACCAAAGCCTTGCAGCATGTCGAGAGTGATCGGTTTTTCGGAGAACTTACGAATTGAGATCGCTGTGCCTTTGAGCGACAGCGGCGGCACAATCACGTTAACACGGCTGCCGTCCTTAAGACGCGCATCAGCCAGTGGTGTCGTTTGGTCGACCCGGCGGCCAACTTGGTTCACGATCCGTTGCGCAATTTGGAACAGATGCTGTTCATCGCGGAAACGGATCGGCGCGATGACCAGCTTACCGCTTTTCTCGATATAGGTCTGTTCGGGGCCGTTCACCATAATATCGGAGATTTCTGGATCGCCCAGCAATTCTTCCAAGGGGCCAAAGCCCAGCAATTCGTCGACCAGCACTTTTTCAAGCGCAAATTGCTCGCGCCGGTTCAGTGTGACTTTGAGTTCAGCCAAGACCTCCAAAATGATTGGACGGAATTCCTCGGACAGTTCCTCTTTTGATAGAGTCGCTGCGGCTTCTGGATCAATCCGCTCGAGCAAGCGGGGAAGGACTTGCTCTTTGATTTTGTGAACGCTGGCTTCAAAGCCGCCGATCTCAGCTTCGCCCGAATGGTTCGAGTTCATCCGATCATCGAGGCGCGCCATCGCGTCATCAGCGCCATCGCCAGTCGGCGCTGGTGGGCCCGAGTCAGAGATTGGCGGGAACTGTTCCCCGCCGCCATCTGGTTCGTCAGCAGCGTCCGGAGCACCTGCCCCGCCGCCACTCATGGGTTTTGCAACGCCGAACTGCGGACGCGCGCCAGATTTCATTCCGGCTGGACCGTTTTTCCGACCAAATGCGCTCATGAACTCAAACCCCTGGTAAACGCTAAAATATTTGACCTAATCCCATCCACAAATGCTCTTGGGATGAAACAGGCCCTCAACAAGAATGGTGAATAAATTGGAAACCTTGATTTTTTCCTAAGGCAAACGACTTGCACCGTTTTGTCTTTTGCACCAGCGTCATTCACAGACTTTGCAATGCGGTTTGTGCCGCTTAGCAAATGGGCTTCACGTCAAGATTGAGACCATCATGCGAGACAATGAACGCAGCGGAGTGTTGCTTGCATTAACCGGGTTTGCGCTTTTGTCTTGCGGTGATGCTATCGTAAAATCGATGGGTGGGGCGTGGTCCCCCATCGCGGTTGCTGCGCTTAGGTTTGTGATCGGCGCATTGGTGCTGTCGGCCTTGCTCTTGTATAAAGAGGGGCTTGGCGCTTTCCGACCGCAAAACCTCTGGCTGCAAATTGGCCGAGGTGCCTGTCTAGCATTTGCCTCTATGAGCTTTTTCTCGGCCTTGTTCCTCATGCCGATGGCCGATGCGATGGCGATTACATTTGTTTCGCCGATCTTTGTCGCATTGTTCAGCGGTCCTTTGCTCAATGAAAAAGTCCCGCCTTCAACGTGGTTTATCTCAGCTTTGGCATTGATTGGGGTTGGGGTTATTTTACGTCCAAACCTCTTGGAATTGGGCCCGCCAGCTTTGCTGCCGCTTTTGTCTTCGGTTCTTTTCTCACTCATGGTGATAGCCAACCGCGCAAGTGCCGGTCAGGGCAGCGCTTTATCCATGCAGGTCTTTATCGCGGTTTTTGCAGCGCCTTTCTTGATTGTCGCAGCCTATGTTGGCGCGCAATCGGGTGAGCCTTTACTGGCGGTACCTTGGCCAAGCTGGGACATCATCGCCCGCTGCGCGATAGTCGCGGTCACGGCCAGCTGTGCGCATTGGCTTGCCTTTATGGGCACTCAGCGAGCGGGCGCTGCGATCATCGCGCCCACGACCTACATCCAATTGCTGGTGGTCGTTACCTTGGGCTACCTCTTCTTCGACGAGATACCCGATGGCCTAACCTTAGTTGGCGCTTCCATCATCATCTTGGCGGGCCTGTTGTTGTGGCGGGCTTCCGCCAAGCGATCTGCTGGACGGCCTACGGACTAAAAAATTGCTAGCTAAAGAGAATGGTTCATTGGCTGGTAATTGATTGGCCATGATTTGGCGCTAAGGGGTGAAGTTGAAACTTCGCGCGCCGTTAGATGGCGCTACAGAGCGGGAATTTTGAGAAATGTGCGGAATTATTGGCATTGTAGGCAAAACATCTGTTGCAGACCGTCTGGTCGATGGCCTGCGCCGGATGGAGTATCGCGGCTATGACAGCGCAGGGATTTGCACCGTGCATGATGGCCAGCTGGTCCGCCGCAGAGCGGAAGGCAAGCTCGTTAATCTGGTGAATGTCCTCAAGGATGAGCCTGCTGCCGGACATGTTGGGGTCGCTCATACGCGCTGGGCAACGCATGGCGCGCCGACCACCACCAACGCGCACCCACACGCGACAGAACATCTGGCTTTGGTGCACAATGGGATCATTGAAAATTTCAAGGAATTGCGCGCCGAGCTGACCGAAGCAGGCCGCACATTGCTGAGCGACACCGATAGCGAAGTGGTTGCCCATTTGGTCAGCGCTGAAATCGAACAAGGCGCAACCCCTGCAGATGCGGTTAAGGCCGTGCTTCCGCGGCTGCGCGGTGCTTTTGCGCTCGCAATTACCTTTCGTGATAATCCCGATCTGTTGATTGGTGCGCGGCGCGGTTCGCCGCTGGTGCTGGGTTATGATGACGAGGAAATGTTCCTTGGCTCAGACGCTCTTGCTTTGGCTCCTCTGACGCAAAAGATTACATATCTTGAAGAGGGCGACTGGGTTGTTCTCAATGCCGACGGAGCAACCATTTTTGACGAAAACAATTTGCCGGTTGAGCGCGAGATAACGACTTCTGGGGCGTCGGCTGCCGAAGTGGAAAAGGGCAATTACCGTCACTTCATGCAGAAAGAGATTTTTGAGCAGCCCACCGTGGTCGCGCAAACACTCAGCTCTTATCTGCGCCAATCTGACAATTCAGTAGCACTGCCACAGCTCGACTTTGATATCTCGGGCATCCGTAGGGTCACGATCGTTGCTTGCGGCACATCCTATTACGCGGGCCTTGTGGCAAAATATTGGTTTGAGCAATTTGCTCGCGTGCCGGTCGATATCGATGTCGCAAGCGAATTTCGTTATCGCGAGCCAGTGCTTGAGGATGGCGGCTTGGCGCTGTTTATCAGCCAGAGCGGTGAGACCGCTGATACTCTTGCTGCGCTAAGGCATTGCAAAGAGAACGGTCAAACCATCGCGGTGGTGGTCAATGTTCCAACCAGCTCTATGGCTCGCGAGGCCGATCTGCTGCTGCCAACCCATGCAGGGCCTGAAATTGGCGTGGCTTCGACTAAGGCTTTCACCTGTCAGCTGGCCGTCTTGGCGGCTTTGGCTGCGCATATGGCGGTGCAAAAAGGCCATATGAGCCGCGCCGAAGAAGAAGAGGTGGTTGCCCATCTGCTTGAAGCGCCAGCAAGCCTTAACGCTGCGCTCGATCATGATGAGGATATTGCTGCCATGGCGCCGCTCATCGCGCCAGCGCGTGATGTGCTCTATCTGGGTCGCGGGCAAGACTTCCCGCTCGCTATGGAAGGGGCCTTAAAGCTCAAGGAGATCAGCTACATCCACGCCGAAGGCTATGCTTCGGGCGAGATGAAGCACGGACCCATCGCATTGATCGATGATAGCGTTCCAGTGATCGTTATTGCGCCGTCTGGCCCTCTGTTTGAAAAGACTGTTTCGAATATGGAGGAAGTGCGCGCTCGCGGCGGGCAAATCGTGCTTATATCCGATGCTGAAGGCCTTGCGGCCGCTGGCGAGGGTTGCATGGCAACGATTGAGATGCCGTCTGTGCACCCGCTTATTGCACCATTGGTTTACGCTGTTCCTGTGCAATTGCTCGCCTATCATGTGGCCTGCGTCAAAGGGACGGATGTCGACCAGCCTCGCAATTTGGCAAAGTCCGTCACGGTTGAGTGAGCGCGTCTGCATAAATAGCGCTATCGATTGGGAAAAATCGACAAAAAGGCGCTTTTTCTGATGAATTTGGCGCTTAACCTTTACGAGGCCATAACCATTTGCAGCTAACGCCGAATGCGTGAGCGAGCATAATCAAACCGATTTCCAACTGACTGGCGCGCCAAGCGTTAAGGATGTCCTTGGGTTGCAAAACCCCGGGCAGGGCGATTGGGCGCGTCTTAACGGCATGCAATATGCTGAGATGGCGAAGCGCTATGTGGCCCGTTTTGCCCTGCAAGCGGCCTGCGGTATCCTTACGATATTCCTATTTTTCGGCGTTCTGCCCGATTGGTTGGTTGCGACTTGGGGCATCGCTCTTTTCTGCGCTTGCTTTGATGGTGCGCGGTTTGAGCACGGGCTGATGGGTGTCGATCAGCGCATGCTGACCAAACGCGAGTTTAACCGACAAGCGTTCAATAACGCAGCAAAGGGCGGCCTATGGGCCTTGCCATTCTTCGCTCCTTTGCCTTCTAGTGAAGCCATTGTTTTGGGGTGTGTCTGGGCAATTTGCGCCTTGCTGATGCTGGGCAGTTCATTGTCACGCTATAACGCTCCCTTGGGTTCGTTGTTATTCTGTTCGATCCTTGGCCTTGGCTCTGCCGCTGGTCTTGGGTTTCATGGCCATTACGTCATGGCGTTCATAGCGGCCTCTACCGCCGGCTATGCTGTTTTGGCTGTGATTGAAGGTGGCCGTGCGGAATTTATCACGCGCCAAGCCCAGCATGGCATGAATGAGAAAAGCGAAGTTGTTTCGCTCTTGCTTCGCGAATATGAGGATAGTGCGGCTGATTGGCTGTTCGAGCTTGATACGTCTCGCCGCTTGCGTTCGGTATCGCCGCGCCTTGCCTATGCCTTGGGCCGTGAACCGAGCGAGATTGATGGCAAGAGCTTCCTTAAGCTTATCTCCGGCGAGAATTGGGAAAGCGGAGACTTTCCGCCGTCCTTGCGTGAACTTGCCAATAAGATTCGCAACCGAGAGCATTTTTCAAACCTGACAGTACAGGTCGAAATCAAGGGCGAACGCCGTTGGTGGGAAATGTCTGGCACGCCAACGCTTGAAGATGATGGCCAATACACCGGTTTCCGCGGCGTTGGTTCAGATGTGACAGCACAGCACGAATCGTCGGAAAAGATCGCCTACCTTGCGCGCTATGACACGCTGACGTCTTTGCCGAACCGGTTGATGCTGCATGAGGCATTGGGTGACGCGCTGAAATATAGCGAAAAGTGGCGCACGCGTTGCGGCTTCCTGATGATCGATCTGGATCGGTTTAAGGCGGTGAACGATTCGCTGGGCCACATGATCGGTGACCAATTGCTTGCTCAAGTGGCCTCGCGCCTTGAAAGCATTGTTGGCGAGAATGAGCTTTGCGGCCGCCTTGGCGGTGATGAGTTTGGCGTTGTGATCCGCGATGCCTCCGACACATCGCGTGTCGAAGAGATCGCAACGACCATTATCGATTATCTGTCTGAGCCTTATAAAGTGAACAACCACATCCTTTATGTGGGCGCTAGCGTTGGCTCGGCATTGGGACCGCGCGATGGCCATACGGTCGAGGAATTGATGCGTAATGCCGATCTGTCGCTCTATCGGTCTAAGGACATGGGAGGCGGCGAACATTGCGAATATGAGCCGCAATTGCACGCATCTGCTGAAGAGCGCCGCCAGCTTGAATTTGCCTTGCGCAATGCACTGGCCAAAGAAGAGCTATTGCTGAATTACCAGCCGGTTGTGGACGCCCATACAGAAGCGGCTGTCAGCTTTGAGGCATTGGTCCGGTGGATCAGCCCTGAGCACGGCATGGTTAGCCCGGTGAAATTTATTCCGCTTGCAGAGGATACGCGCCTAATTGTGCCGATCGGCCAGTGGGTCATGCGCAAAGCCTGTCAGGAAGCGGTCGCGTGGCCGCGCCACATTAAGGTCAATGTCAATGTCTCGCCTGAGCAATTGATCGAACCAGATTTTGTTGCGACCGTTGTGCGCGCTTTGTCTGACAGCGGGCTTGAACCGCATAGGCTTGAGATCGAAGTGACCGAGAGCATCTTCTTGCGCGATGCCAATATTGCGGCAACCGCATTGGAGCGCGTGATGGCTCTGGGCTGCTCTGTCGCATTGGATGACTTTGGTACTGGCTATTCGTCATTGGGCTATCTGCGCCAGCTCAAATTCTCGACGATCAAAATCGACCGCACCTTTGTGCAGGGAGCATCGCAAAACAGCTCTGAAAGCTTGGCGATTATTCGCGCGGTTGTTGCCATGGCGCAAAGCATGGAAGTGACCACCACCGCAGAAGGCGTTGAGACGGCTGATGAAGCCGTGCTGCTGCGCGAGCTTGGTTGCGACAAAATCCAAGGCTATTACTTTGGCCGGCCAATGTCGATTGAGGATGTGCACGAGATGCTCAAGCCCCAGCCCAAGCAAGGCCGGTTGTCAGCCTAGATTTAAGCGCTGGCTAAGGCCTTCACTGCATTTTCAAAAAGGCCGAGCCCATCTGTCCCGCCATGAGCTGCGTCAATCGCGCGCTCTGGGTGAGGCATCATGCCAAGCACATTGCCACCCGCGTTGAGCAGTCCAGCAATATCACGCTGCGACCCATTGATCCCTTGCGCATAACGAAACGCGATCTGACCTTCGCCTTCCAGCCTGTCCAGCGTGTCAGCATCGGCAAAGTAATTGCCATCGTGATGCGCAACCGGAAGGCTGATGCGAGCGCCCTTGTCATAGCCGTTGGTGAAGACTGAACTTGTGTTCTCGACTACCAATTCGGCATTGCGGCAAATGAAGTTTTGGCTGGCGTTGCGCATCAATGCTCCGGGCAACAATCCGCTCTCTGTTAAAACCTGAAAGCCGTTGCAAACCCCCAAGACAGGCACGCCTTTGTTTGCCGCTGCAATGATAGAGCGCATGATCGGGCTGTTTGCAGCCATTGCGCCTGCGCGCAGATAGTCGCCATAGGAAAAACCGCCCGGCAATGCGATGAAATCGAGATTGTCGGGAAGCTCGGCATCACCATGCCAAACGCGAAGGGCCGCAGTGCCCGAGACCTTCTCAAGCGCAACCGCCATATCGCGGTCGCAATTGGAGCCGGGGAAGGTGATGACCGCTGCGCGAAATCCCATCAGCCCAATCTCTCGATCTGGTAATCCTCGATCACCATATTGGCGAGCAGCTTTTGGCACATGTCATCAAGCGCTGCGTCTGTTGTGTTATCAGCCACCTCCAGCTCGACCGTGCGGCCAATGCGAACATCGGATACTTGCGTAAAGCCTAGCCCCTCCAGCGAGTGGTGGACTGCGCGACCTTGCGGGTCGAGCACGCCGGGTTTCAAGCTTACGTTGATCCGAACCTTCATGAGCAGCTGCGCCTTTGTCTTGATGTGCTGTTGGCTTGTCCCTCGCCCGATATGCGCGCAGAAGGCTTGGCGCAAGCGCCTATGGGCAACAACCCTCAGCTGTCTTCATCTTCTTGTGCTGTGGCGCCTTCTGCAGAGCCTGTAGGCTGAGCATCGGGCAGAACTGAGAATTGAACCGCGTCATTGGGTTGAAGATAGCGCGCTGCCAAACGCTGCAACTCGCCGCGCTCGATTCCCTCTTGGCGGGTCCGCGTATTAAGAAAGCGCGTTATGTCGAGTGGGCGGCTTTGCGCTCGGTCCACCAGTCCCAGCCATCCGCGATTGCTTTTGAGGCGATTGTCCAGCGCCTCCAGCAATGGCTGACGAGCGCGGTCAAGAGTGTCTTGGCTCGGCCCCTCGGCAATCAGACGCTCAATTGTCGCCACCATCGCCGCATGGGCAATGTCGACTTCTGCTGCATCCACCGAGGCTCCGATGGAAAACGTGCCATAGCCGCGATATGTCTCCGACTGATTGGAAGAGCTGTTGGGCGAATAGGTCGCTCCCAATTCCTCGCGCAGGGTCTGGGTCAGCTCAAGGTCAAGCACTCGGGCGAGCAAGCTCAATCGGCTCGACAACTCCCAGTTTTTATTGTCGGTCGTCGGCCAAACGAAATTGAGCAGCGCCTGATCCGCCTCACCCTTGTGGATGATGGTTTGGGGGCCGCGCTTGTCAGTAAAGCCTCGAATACGGCGCTCATCATCATAATCGCGAAACTGGGCCTCGCGCTGCGGCAAAGCGCCGAAAGTGCGAGCAACCAAAGCGATGGCTTCATCCTCGTCAAAATCGCCGACAATGCCAATCTCTATCGCTCCATTTGCGCGTCTATCGGCAATGGTTGCGGCAAGATCATCATAAGTGAGCGCCCGATAAGCCTCAATCGGTTGGCGCGAAAAGCGCGGGTCATTATCCGACAGCACGGTTCCAAAAGCTTCGCCCAAAGCAGAGCCCGGTGTGCGGCCAATGCGAGCAAAGAAATCATCGAGGCCTTTGCGCCAAGGCCCTAGGCCCTCGCTGCGAAAACCGGGATCGGTTAAAAGCGCGGTCATAAGCTGCAATTGCAGCTCAAAATCGCGCGGTGTCGTGGCCGCGCTGCTGATGAATGTGCGGGCGCCTGCGCCGAGCCGCGCGCTGACCGAGCGGCCCGCCAGAATGCTTTGCAGTTCATCGCTGCTGTGCTTGCCTAGACCGCCCGCTGCGAGCAGGCCGGTAAGCTCAACTGCCAGCGGATTGTCTTTGCCAGCCAACACGCTGCCGCCATCAAGCGAGAGCTTTATCGCAATCCGGTCATCGGCCAAATCAGTTGGCTTGAGGTTGAGCATGACCCCATTGGCGAAGCGCACCGTTCGGATGTCCAACTCATCGGTACGCCTGTCGGACACCACTTCACCCGGAGTGCCAAAATCGGTATAGGCAAAGCTGGGCACGTCTTGATCTTGCGGCGGGGTAAGGTTGCGGGCGAAAGCAGTCGCAACCGCACTGCGCAAAGCCTCAGCGCCGCCTTCTGGGGCGGTCTTTCCGGTGAAGCGGATGAGCGGATTGTCCAAAGGAATGGCATCGGCGCGCATTGCCGCTAGCACGGCTTCTGGCGTGATCTCGCCTGCAAATTTCTCAAACCGATCCAACTGCTCTTGCGGGGCAGTTATCACTGCATCGCCGCGCGCCATAGCAAAGGCCGAACCAACAAATTGTCCGTTAGAACGCGTTGCGGCATTGGCCGCGCTGTTTTCTATGCCAGTGCGCAAATTGGTGAGCTGCTCTGCGACTTCCGCGCTGGTGAACCCGTGGAGCAGCGCCCGTCTGTATTCATCCACTGCAGTGTTTAGCGCTCGCTCCCATCCGCCTTGCTCTGACGTGACGGAAAGCTGAGTGGTGCGCCCGCTTTCGAAGAAATCGCTCGTGCCAAAATTTACACCGCGAAAAGGCGGGCTTTCGCTGCGTCTTAGCCTCTGCAAGCGGCGTGAGATGATGCGAGCGCCAAGGCTGCGCAAGAGGCCTGCTTGCCGCTCCGCCAAAGTGTCAGCGCGCTCGACATAGGCAGCATGACGAGAAAGCGTGATTGTTTCTGTAAGCGCTGGGTCGAGATAAATGTCGGTTGCGCCGGCATAGCTGGTGTCGATTGGGCCTGCGTCCACTGGTCCAGTTTCGGAAGTTTGGTCTTGCCCGCCTTGCGATTGTGCGACCCGCCAATCGGCAAAGCGCTGTTTGATCTTGGCTTCGACCACTTCAGGGTCGAAATCGCCCACAACAACCAGCACAGTGTCTTGCGGCACATATTCGCGTTCCCAAAACCGCTTAAGGCTGGCGGCATTTGCCCCCTCAATGGTCTCTTGCGTGCCAATCGGCAGGCGCTTTGGCGCAAGCGCATTGGGGTAAGCAAATTCCAAGCTATCGATGAGATTTTTGAACGAATAGTTCGTGCGTTGACGACGCTCAGCCAGAATAACGCCTTTCTCTCGCTCAACTGCATCAGCGTCAAAGGTCAGCTCACTAGCGGTTTCGCGCATCAGCATCAGCGCTGTATCAAGCAGCGCTTCATCTGCGCGCGGCAGATCGAGCTTATATTGCGTGCGCTCAAATCCGGTCGAAGCATTGGTGTCGGCGCCAAAGGCCAAGCCGAGCCGTTCGAGCAGTTTGATCATCTCGCCTTCGGGCACATTGGTCGAGCCATTGAACGCCATATGCTCGACGTAATGGGCAAAGCCGCGTTCTTCCTCGCGCTCATCGAGCGAACCTGTGTCAATTTCCATCCGCACAAGGGCAGTGTTCTCGGGCCGATTGTTGCGCCGGATGATGTAGCGCATGCCATTATCTAGCCTGCCAAAGCGCCAACCGGCTTCTGGAATAAATTCGCTGTCCTCTAAGTCCCAAACCGAGGGATCCCAGCCTGACAGGGCAAGCGCGTCTTGCGTTGTCTCTGACTGCGAGGAAGGTGCTTCTTGGGCCTGCAAGGGATGGGCGAGCAGGCAAGCAATCGCGGCCAAGGGCAGGAGTTTCATTCGGTGTTTTGCCTCAATCATTAGCCCTCATATTCTAGCAGATGCCAGACTAGTAGATAGGCCCAGCGAATAGGCCCAGTGGCGCTAACCAGCAGGCTGGATTCATAGATGCTTCTAAGAGGTTATTAGCGCGGGCAAAGCAGAAGGTTACGATTTCGGGTTAGGTTTGCCTTGCGGAGTAGGGCGCAACCGGCCGCGATGCTCGGTTAGATCGAGCACTTCGCCCGGGCCATTGTCCTCGTTCTGGAGGAGGCCGAGCCTGCGTGCCACCTCGCGGTAAGCCTCTTCCTCGCCGCCAAGATCGCGCCGGAAGCGGTCCTTGTCGAGCTTTTCATTGGTGTTCATATCCCACAAACGGCAGCCATCGGGGCTGATCTCGTCCGCTAGAATAATGCGGCTGTAATCGCCTTCGAACAAGCGCCCAAACTCAAGCTTGAAATCAATCAGGCGAATGTCGATCCCGGCGAACAATCCGCACAGAAAATCATTGATGCGGATCGCCATCGAGGCAATGTCGTGCATCTCTTCTTGAGTGGCCCAATTGAAGCAAGCGATATGCTCTTCAGCAATCAGAGGATCGCCCAAAGCATCATCCTTATAGCAATATTCGATCAAAGTATGGGGCAGAGGCTCGCCTTCCTCTAGGCCCAGTCTTTTGCAGATAGAGCCTGCTGCGACATTGCGCACAATCACTTCAACCGGAACGATCTCAACCTGACGAACCAATTGCTCGCGCATGTTGAGGCGACGAATGAAATGGGTCGGAACGCCAATGTGCGAAAGCCGCGTGAAGACATATTCGCTAATGCGATTGTTGATCACGCCCTTGCCGTTGATCGTGCCCTTTTTCTCGGCATTGAAAGCGGTCGCATCATCCTTGAAATATTGGATGATCGTACCCGGCTCTGGACCTTCATAAAGGATTTTGGCCTTGCCTTCATAGATTTGACGACGTCGCGACATGCGCTGGTTGTTCCTCGAAAAATAGCCTCAAAAGCGGCCAGAAAATACTAGCGCCCCGTAAGACACAGACGCGGATAGCGGCCATGCAACGGGGCGTTTCGAAGTGCTTACCGTGAAAGCGCGGGCGACGCAATCGGGCGGGTTAATCCACCAATCCCCAATGCTCCAATGCAGGCGATGTGAAGCGCCGCTGCGTTTTGCTTGTCAGCATTGCCTCGCGGGCAACTTGCCATCCAGCGACCGCATCAGGAAAGTCGGCGAGAATTTTCTCGGAATCGCTCGGCGCATCCTTGCCCCAATGCATCGAAAAGGGAATTTTGGCATCTGTTAGTCCAGTGGTGAAGGCCTTGGCTGCTCTATCCGCATGCGAGCTCCACCGCTTTTCTAAGCCATCGACATTGATGATGGCGCAGCGTTCCCAGCGCAGAAAAGAAAGCGTCGCAGGGCTCTGTTTTGCAAAACGCACTGTGTACACGAAATAGCGCTTGAAATTATTGATCCTTGCGCTCTCAAAACCGATCTCCATAACCTCGGCCAAGCGGTCAAGCGGCACGGCGAACGCCGCATTGTATGTGTTGATCCGGAACGGCCCGACTGTGCGGGGCTCCCATTTTTTGAGCATGCGCGCAAAGGGCCAACCTGCGTTGAGTTCAAAATGCTCTTCCTCGCGAATTTTGTCCAACACGATTTGGCCAAGATCGACCAAGCCGCGCGGCTCTTGATAGCCATTATCGCTGCCCTCCGGAGCCTCATCGGCATAGGCCATCTTTGAGGTGTCCATCGAGCTTTCGTCGAGACCATGCTCGCAAATATGGTCTATGGGGTCCTTGATGTGCAGCTCTGTCAAAGCGCGCGGCGCAGATGGGCTCGCATGGACATAGGCCAATTGCGCAACATCGCCGGTCGGGCGGAAAGGATCGAAGGTTAGCTCGTAGAAGAAGGGGGTTTGACCGTGGCTGATATGGGCCATGGCTGAGTTAAAATCTCCCGCAGACAATTGATCGAGGCAATCGACCGGAAGCGGCTCAACCACTTGGCTGGACCCCAATAGAAATTCCGGCACGACTTCCAAAAGCACTGCATTGACGAGCCCCATGCCGCCCAAATGGATGAGGGCATCGCGAAAATGCGCATGCGGGCCTGCCTGGCCAAACTGCGCCGTAAAATCATCGGTCAAAACCTTATTGTCAGGGTCTTCCAGCCAGAAAGAGCTGTCGCGCCCGCAAGCCATCAGCATACCGCGCACATGGCCATCAAATCCGGTCTCTTCCAGCGCAGAACCATGCGCACCTGTCGCGAACATGCCTGCAACCGCTTGGCCTTTGTGAGAGCCTGCCGTGCGTAGCGACAGCCCGCGATGCTCTAGCCAGCTCACCAGAGTTGCGATACGCGTCCCGCCAGCAACCATGATAAAATGCTCAGGCGGCTGAGTAACCGATGAGTGGAGCGCTTCTGCTGGGATCTCCCAGATCGCTTGATCGCTTTCTGTCACAACTTGCGTCGCGCGCGACTTGAAAAGCTCTGATTGCGACCAAACAGCGCCTGTTGGGCAGAGGGATTTTGCCCATGTCACTTGATCATGGATAAATTCCCCCAACAGATCACCGCGCTGCTGGAGCGAGGGAACAAGAGCGTCCTGCCAATCCTCTTCAAGCAGAGCCACTGCATCCATGTTTTGCGAAATATTGCGATGTTCATTGTCGAGAACGACCGCGCCTTCATGGCGGATTGTTAGCATATGTGACCCCCGATCGCTGGTCGAGATTCGCGCCTAATTGCCCTGCGCCACCCTCACCAGATTGAGCAGGGCGATAGCACGGCTAAGCTGGGCTGTGTCTTGGAAATTTGCGCCTTAGCTTCTGTTTATCCGCAGCAAATACGCGCAGGCTCACAAGATCATAAAGCGAGCGCGCAGGCTGAACGAGCTGTCGCCAGCAAAGGCGCCATCTGGGCGAACCCGAAAATCGGTAATGGCCTCATCGCATCCATCCGCATCAAGCACAGGCTCATAGGCAAAGCTTGCGCCGTCATCATCGGAGAACTCTAGATCATCCAAGAGGTCATCAAGCGCTGCAAATGTGTAGTCCAGCGACGAACTGCTGGTGCCATCGATAAAGCGCACGGGTCCGCTGCCAGAGCCAGCCATATCACTAAGGCATAGTTTTGTTTCATCAGGAACCATATCGGTTATTAGAACGCTGTCCTCATCGGTGTCAGAAATGCCCGTGTTCGAGACCAGGATTGTGTATTCCATCAAGGCTCGCGGAATGGCTTTGGGGTCGCTGGAGCCATTGACAGGGTCGGAGAACACAGCGCTTGTCTTGAGCACTGAGACAGACGTATCCGGCCGGCAATAAGTGACATCATGCAAGGAGATGGCCTGTCCATCAGGATTTGTGGGCGCGGTCGAGGCATTGCCATAGACAATGGTTATCGTATCGACCGCTTCATCGAAGGTAACCACAACATTGCCGTCGCTTGACGCTCCATCTGATCCGGCGTCACCAGTGGCGACGTTTCCAATCACGAAATTCGCTGTCCCATTGGTTAGCGTCGGCACGACCGAACCGCCTTTATAGCTGCCAGTAACGGTCAATTGATCCGCAAAATCATTGGCAGCAAAGTCAATATCGAAGACTGTAAATTGCGCCCCGGCGATGCCGTTGGGCAAGGTGATTGTCGTTGTTGCCGTTTGGGCTTGTGTGGCAAAGTCAATGAACTGATGGAGCGATTGCTCAACTGGGGTTAGCCCGCCTGTATTTGCGGTTGCCAAGGCCGGGGTTTGGCCGCCAAATGCTGCGTCGCTTTCAAAGTTCCCGTCGCTGGCGATGGTATAATTCAGTGTGCCAAAGCCGGGCAGTGTGTAATCATTGCTGAGAGTGCCCGCTGGCCAAGGGTTCGAATCCCAATCGAACAGCAGGGTTCCTGCTGGACAAATAAGCGTTGGCGCGATGCCAGCGGTGCGTGTTCCTTGGACCGTGAATGGGGCGCTCGCTTGATCGTCTTCGCCTGGTTGGTTGTTGTTTGGGCTGGAATCGGGATCAAAACTATTGGGCGTGGCAAATACCTCGGCGGTGTTCGTGATTGTCACCCCCGCTGGCGCTGTGACAGTACCGCTGAGAATGATTTCACGCGTTTGTCCGGGGGCGATAGTGGGCACGTTCCACAAGCCGGTCGATGGGTTGTAAGTGCCAAAGCCAGAGGCCGATGAAAAGGCAAAGCCGGTTGGCAATGCGTCGCGCACATCCACATTGCTGCTTGCACCAGTGCCGCTATTGGTCAAACGCAAGGTGTAATCCACGGCATCGCCAGTGGTGGGTGTACCGTTGCTAACCAATTTGGTGAGTGAGAGATCGGCAGTAGTAATGCCCGCCTGCTGCCAAGTGAAATCCGACAGGCCCAAGAATTGCCAATCGCCGGTTGGATCGCTGCCGGGTTGGTCTTGTCCAAACAGGTAGCGTATTCTGACGCGTTCGACGGTGGTGTTGCCAAAGTCGACCGCTATGTCGCCCGTCGTACTGGCCAAGCTGCCCGAAAAAGCAGTGCCGTGCCAGCCATCTTGACCGCCGATTGTGGTGGTGGCGAGCGCAGAGCCAATGGTGGTTGCGCCGCCCAAATCGCGCAAATTCTGCCACACTCCATTGCCAGTGTCATATTCAATGACCACGCCATCTTGGAAGTTTACATTGCCAAAAAAGCGGTCAACATTGCCGACTGTAAATTCCAAATTGGTTACAGAAGTGTCGAATGCATAGGTCGTTTCGAAGAAATCACCGACATCAAATTGGGTTGAGTCGATGCTATAAAGCAGCGTGCCTGTTTGCCCGCTGATTTGGCCTGCGAAATATGACAGCATGCCGGTCGAATAGAAATTGGTGAAGTCGCCATCATTGGCGTCACCGTCTGTCACCGCATTCTGATCGATGGTAATGCGGTTCACACCCACGTCCAGAACCTCGCCATCGCCGACGACTTCTAGGCTGGTTTTGCCAAGATTGGTCCAGTCAGCCGTAATCACCGTCTGGGCCGCAAGAGATGCCGGCCAGACAGTCGATAGGCTGGCGATCAGCGTAGCCATAAGAATTCGAGAGATTGTCTTCATCGGCGCAGGAACCCGAAGCTATCAGCATCCAATTTGAGGCGGATGGCGGCATAAATGCCCTTGTCTGTGGTGCGCGCGGCGGAAAAATCCGGATCGCGGAAACCAGAGATGTTGTAGCCAAGCGTAAGCAAGACACCGTCTGTGGGAACGACACCAATGGTGGGGCCGAAAGCGAAACTTGTGACGTTATCATCGAGATTGGCGCGCACTGTTGCGCGAGCGCCCAGTTCGAAATGCTCGCCAATACCGACCCGTGCGTCTGCACCAACAAGTGCAGAGGTCGTGCCGATGTCGAAACCTTCGAAGCGGTCGAAATTGTGACGAAGCCCTAGGAAGAGATCATATTCGTCGCGGCGTGTGATGGTTTCAACGCCGTTGTCTTGCTCATCTCTGCCGCGCGGTGAGAAGTTGGTTGAAACGCTGGCGATGAGGCGGCGTGCCTTGGCATCGCCATCCACCAGCAAAGCTGTGCGTCCAGCGGGGCTTTCTTCGCCTGCAACAGCGTTGGTTACCGCATCGCTGCGATATTCAATCTTGCTAAGGAAAGCGAATTCAGACTCGTCCGGGCGATAGGCAAGGGCCAAAGCTGCGTCGAAAATTTCGGTTGTCGCGCCGCCGCTTGCATCGGCCTTTGTCCAAGTAAAGCCAGTGCCCAGCACCTGACCTTCGCCCAGCTGGCGGATTGCGCCAAAGGTAAAGCCCATGCGGTCGGCAAACTCGCCAAGACGGTATTCGCCGCGTGCGGTCGCACTCCAGCGGTCCTTGCGATAGGCCGCCCCGAGGGTAAGCGCAGTGAAATCTTCAAACTGCGTGTTGTTAAATCCAATTTGTCCTGAATTTGCAACAGGTTGAAGCGGGTTAATAATATCACTTAGAGGTGGTGTCGCGCCCAGAGTGCGCGTGCCATCGACGGTCGCATCCAGTGTTAGCGTTGGCGAAACTTGCACTGATTGCGCAAGGCCAAAGGCGGCATAGGTGCGGTCACCCGCTTCATCGATCCGCTGCTTGGCAAGTGAACTCACGACGCGACCACCAACCCAAGGTGTTACTTCAATCCCGCCGCTCACAGTGCGTGTATCGATATTGTCGCCCTCGGCGATCTCATAAAGACCCACCAGTTTCACATTGTTTGTAAGCGAATAGCGCGCCGACAAGCGATGGCGCGAGGGCAAATCAACGCTCTGCGTATCATCAAGCGCGATGGAAGTGGTCGCACCCAGCTCAAGCTTATTGTCGAGCAAGCGCTGTGTAACCCCGCCTTCGAGCACGGTTGAATTGTTGCGCGTGCCATCGGCAAGCCGGTCGTTAAAGTGCGAAAGGCCAAGGCGCAGATCAGTGTCATCACCGCGATAGCCAAGCTCTGCCAAGGCAGCCCGGCGGCGGCTAGTGTCGGTCAGCGAATCGTCTTGCCATACGCTGCCCAGAACCGAGAAGCGGTCGTTCAAGCGAACACGCGCGTCGGCACCAAATTTGCGGCGACCACGCTCTACGCCATTCTGCTGGCCAACGCCGAAATCGCTATCGAGCGAGCGGGCATAGGCAAGCAGATCAAGCGTGCGGCCTTGGTGCTGAGCCTCAACAAGCCAACCGTTTGAGGTATTGCCTTCGGTCCGGCTAAGCGCAAGCTCAGCGCGCACTTCGGTGTTTTTGCCGACTTGCGCACGGAGATCGACTGCGCCGATATTGGTGCGTGCATCATCGCCGCGATCGGTGATTGCGGTCGCGCCGACGCGGACGGTGCCAGCTTTGTTGGTCCAATCAGCGCGCAGGCCAGCGTTCAGCTCGCCGCCTTGCAATTCATCGATCTCATAGCTGACGACCACAAATTGCGGGTTCAGATCGAAATCGCGACTAAGGATTGGCTGCTTGAAAGTGATAGTGCCACTCAAAAGGTCGATATCATAGTCAATGAAGCGTGTAAGGGTCTGCGAAGAAACGATTAATTCAGAACGGAAGCGATCACGCGTTTCGAGAACGACCTGCTCGCTATTGGGCACGATTGCGCGGCTCGACAAGCGGTAAGGGCCAGTGATGCCTTCGCCTTGGATCTCGTCACGGCGGAAGCGTGTACCGATCTCTGCGCCAAAGCCTTGGACATGGACATTGCCTAGACGCGCTTCGCCTTTAACGCCGGTGGCTGTGCGGTTGTAGCGCGCAAGCTTGGTCTGGTCGAAGCCTGTCTGGAAGTCGCCATAGATTGCATAGAAGGTTGATGTCTCAATCCGCACATACAGATTTTCACGGCTTGCAGCATCGAAGCGGCGGCTCGAACCATCGCCAAAGACGGTGTAATAGGCATTGGGGTCAAGTGCGCCCAAGACGCGCTGATCATCGCGCTGTTTCGCGCTGTCATAGGCGAGCGTCAGCAGATACTGACCCAGAACGCGGCCTTTGAGATAGAGAGCGACGCGGGCATCATCGCCCAGATCGCTATCAAATTCGCTTGCGCGTTCCATATTGTCAGCAACGCTGCGCGCACCGATTGTGCCTTCGCCAAGACCGATGACGGTCCATTCGATATCGCCTGGCTCAATCCAAGCCTGCAATTCTTGCTCGCGAGCGACTTCGCCATCATCAAAACGGAAGTCGAGGCGCAGCGAACCGCTGACCATGGTTGGGGCCAATTCAATGAGGGCAATGCCTTTGTCGCCTTTGACCACCCAGCGCGCTTGGCTGGAGCCAAGGCCGGTAAGCTGGTTCAATTGCTGCTGCTCAAGCTGTCCAGCGCTTTGATAGGGCTCGTTGAGAGTGAACTCACCCGACACGCCTTCGCGCAGTGGCTTGTCATTGCGATCAAGCACGCGAATGGCGACGACTGGACGGGTCCGGCCATCAGCGATCAATTGCGAGAGTTCTGGGACTAGCTCGACCTTGGTCGGGGTGTTGGTGAAGAACACTGTGCGGGTAAGGTTTTGAACAATTGCGCCCTCAGCATTGGCTATCTCTGCCGTCAGCGTTGTTTGATCGCGCAGCAAAGGCACGCCGCGCCATTGGCTGACAGCGTAGGAGCCGGTGGGCGCGCCGCGTGTGCCCTCGAAAGACAGCCCGCTGACAGGCTCGCCATCGACGAACAGAGCGACAGTGTTGCCCTTGCGGTGACGGATTGCGACGCGGATGGCAGGAGCGCGCGGGTTGGCGTCGATCGCTGGGGTTAGCCAGCCATCATTGCCATCGCCTTGCGCAATCCAGTC
>CAZTFZ010000006.1:0-3400 GCA_964613105.1 uncultured Porphyrobacter sp.
GCGACATTCAGGTTCTAAAGCACTCGCGAAAGCGAATATGAAACAAAGAAACGCCCCGCTTTTGCGGGGCGTTTTTTTATCGGCGCGCCGGGTTGTCGGAAGGTGGAGTGCGGAAGGCGGAAGGCTTGATTTGATCAAGCTTTATTCGAGCGCCAGCACGGCATTCACGCGGCGCTTAGCGTTCCACGAGGGCCGCTGGGAGCTTGGGCTAGGAGTTAGCGCCAGTGCGAGCAGGTCGCGCGCTTGGGTGTGGGCACAGGCACGCACACAGGACACGCGCATAGGCATTCGCCTTATTCGGCGGGTGCGGCTTGTGCCCTCACTGGAGGGGTGGAATCGCTCACCACAAGGCGAGTAAAGGTCGCTTGAGCATAGTTGCCATCGGCCTTGTCTTGCTCCCAATCACCTGTTCCCGGGCAGCCCGCATACCAAGAGGATTCTCCTGCTTTCGTGCTGCATTGGTTGTAGATGCCAGCTTTGAAATACAGCGTGTCACCGCCATAGGAATAGGGGTTGTCGAGCTCGTCAGCAGGGCGAACAAGGCTTAGGCTTTGGCGTGTCGTGCCTAGTCGCTCGTTTTCAAACACGAGATGCATTGTGTTGCGATGCACATTGATGGTGTAGCTAAACTCTTCGCCCAGTTTGATGCCGTTTTCACCGGGGTCAGCTGGGTTGTCCCAGTCAAAGCCGAAGACTGGCACAGCCAAATCAGTGCGGTTTGGGTCGTCCTTGGCAAGATTGCGCTCATACGTCCAAAAGACCGAGCCATATTCATGGCCGGGGAACTTTTTATAATAGATTTTGATCGGCTCATTGCCATAGCCAAAGCCACTGCTTGTGCTTGGATACTTCACAGCATGGATCTGGCCGACAACAGCTGAATAGGCAGGACGCTTAGACGGGTCGCCAGCGTTAACCGAGACGTGATCGACGCGCAGGGTTGCTTCAAGCTTGCCGCCCACAGCGCCGAATTTGTTAGAACCTTTGCGCGCCTCAACAGCAAAATTGTTGCCCGGGCTGTGCGTTTTGATGCGAACATTGCGTCCGCGAAGCATCTGGCGCAGCTCGCTGCGAGTGTTCGTGGAATTGGCTGTGGTGGGCGCTTTGTTGGGCGCCGCAAAGACCATATGGCCATCGTCGTTCAAAAAGAAAAAGTCCGGATGCGAGAGCTTCTGCATTCCGTGAACGTCGATTTCATCAGGCTTGCCATCGCTATTGTCGTCGGTTGGCAGAGTGATTTTCCAATAACCCAGGTCAAATGCGCTTCCTGGTGCGGTGCTGCGCTCGTCCTTACCGCCGTCTTGGGCTGTTGCAACGCCAGCAGATAGCGAGCCCATTGCGAGAAGTAGCGCGCAGCCGCCAAGAGAGAATCGTGTTTTGTAAGTGAGGTCGCTCATTCTCTTCATCATTTCTCGCCCAAGCCCTATTTTCTGGTTGTTTTTCTAAGCTTAGCAAAAACGACCTGAACCGCAAATGTCAGACCAGTTCAGACCGGCTCAGCGCCCGCAAAAGGGTATTAGAACGAAGGGGATAACAGACCAGTTGCCTCATTGATTTGCGGAGGAGCGCTCCGTTTCTATGCCGCTTGATTGAACCAATTGGACACCAGACTTGTTTAGTTTGACGGCTAGGGTTGACTCATGGATTGGTATTTGATTGTTATCACGCCAATTGGATGTGAAAACTGAGGCCGCAAGAGTGGCACGCGCATCTGAGCGGATTGAATAATTCGAACGAGAGGGAACGGGGATAATGGTCAGTAATACAAGCGACACAGGCGTCTTTGACGCAAGCGTGGGCAAGCAGACCGTGAAGGCAGCATTGCTGGTTTCTGTAGCGAGCCTATCAATCGCGATGACCGCGCCAGCCTATGGCCAGACCATCGAGATCACTGACAACACACCCGTCGATAATCCAGCTGGTGGAACGGTCAATGCGGCTGCGGGTGTAACGCAGACAGTCGATGATGGCGACAATATCGAGTTGGAAGACAACTCGAATGATAACACCATTATCAATATTGCAGGCACATTGATCAACAATGATGGCGATGATGAGGATGTCGTCATCTTCGTCGATAACTCAGAAGACGATGTAATCATCAATGTTGCGACGACTGGTGTTTTGCAGGGCGTAAACGGCGTTATCTTTTATGAAGGCGATGGCGCTGTCATTACCAATGACGGCCTCATCGAAGGCACGGGCAACGCTACCGAAGGCGTTGTCTATTTCGATCGCGACGCGGACGGTGCAGTCAATTCAATCACTAACTCGGGCACGATCACTGGCGTGGACGGTCCGACAATTGGTGTCGATACACTGCTTGGTAATGATCCAAGTTCGGGCACGGTGGGCGATGAAGAGGGTATTGCTCGCTTTACATTGGTTAATTCCGGAACAATCTCGAATACGGGCGTTGATGATGGCGATAGCGATGCGATCAACTTCAACGGCGATCCCGGCACGACCGGTGGCGAAGCGCGGGGTTGCTTAGAGGGCGCTTTGGTCCTCTGCCAAGTTGAAGTGAGCATAACCAACTCCGGTACAATCAGTGCCGCACGAGACAGCAGTTCCAATGCGGCGATCCGGGTTGAGCAAGACGCAGTGCTTAGCGGCACGATTACCAACCAAACAGGCGGAGCGATTACAGGCGCTCACACTGGTATCAGCGTCAATGGCGCTCATGCTGACCATGCCCTCACGATTGCCAATGAGGGCACCATCACTGGCACATCAGAAGATGGCGTCAGGATCAGCGGAAACGGTGTCACGGTCAGCAATCTGGTTGGCGGTGTTATCACAGGCGGTGATGCAGGTCTGGTCGTTGAGGCGACAACAATCACTATCGACATCGGTCCTTCCAATATGGAGGACGTTCCTGTTGCCGCGATCAGCAACACTTTCACCAATGCAGGCACAATCAGCGGCACGCGCGCTTCGGTTGATCTGTCAGCCGCGGGCGAGGCAGTCACCTTTGAGCAGGCAGGCGGCGCGCTGACGGGCGACTTCTTGGGCACAACCGCCTTTGTCGATAGCCTCAATTTCACCACTGGCGGTGCAGAGAGCTCGGCTTTCACGCTCACCCACAACGTCACGCAAATGGTCAATGTCGATGTTGCCAGCGGCGTTGTGCTTGATGTGGATGGTGCGCGCACGATCGACGGTAATCTCACATCTGCGGGCACGCTTGCATTCTTGCTTGGCACGGACTCGCTGGATGTTTCGGGCGATGTGACACTGGATACAGGCAGCGTTGTTAGCGTTGCTGATACCAATGGTGTTGTCACCGCAATTGGTCAGCAGTTTACCTTGATCACAACGGGCGGGACCCTTGCAAACAGCTCTACGCTGGAAACAACTGCGGTTGATAACAGCTTCTTGCTCGATTTTGTGGTGGTTG
>CAZTFZ010000006.1:3500-21662 GCA_964613105.1 uncultured Porphyrobacter sp.
GATGGTTCAACTGCGACCGCGGCCAGCGGCACGCCTCTGGTAAACCCCAGCGATCCCAACGATTCAGGCGCAGTCATCAGCCTTGCTGAAGGTGTGCTGCACTCAATCGCCGATGGAACAGCAGGGCGCCCACAAGGCTCAAACATCAGCCTTGATAGCGGCGAGAACGACACAACGGTCAATATCGCTGGACAGCTGGTTAACCTCGATACGAATGACGAGAACGTCGCGATCTTCCTCGACAATGCCGAAGACGATAACATCGTCAACATCGCCGCAACTGGCTTGCTGCAAGGTGTGAACGGTGTCATTTTCGCCGAGGGCGATGGCGCAATCATCACCAATGATGGCGTTATCGAAGGTATTGGTGTTGCTGATGAGGGCGTAATCTACGTTGACCGCGAGGCTGACAGCACTCCGGTCGTCATCACCAACCGCGGAACCATCACTGGTTTCGGCGGTCCGACAATTGGTGTTGATGCGAACCTCGAAACGCGCTTCATCACGATCAACAATGAAGCGGGTGCAGTCATCTCTAACCAAGCCACTGGCACGGTAGAGGCGAATGGCGATGATGGCCGCATCGTTAATTCTGATGCGATCAACTTTAACGGCGACCCGGGCAATGCGAGCAGCACTGAACGCGGCTGCCTTGAAGCCGATGGCAATTTGACCGATAACAATCCGGCCAATTTCACTGGCACGAATGTTCTGTGTCAGTTCAATGTCACGATCAACAACGCTGGTGAAATCACAACAGCGCGTAATGATCTCGCTAATGCGGGCATCAGGGTCGAATCCGATGCGGTTGTCACTGGTACAATCACCAATGCTGCCACTGGCCTGATCCGCGGCGCTGCTGTTGGTATCTCGATCAACGGCGCTCATGCGGATCATGCGCTTACAATTGATAACTCTGGTACGATTGAAGGCACATCAAGCTATGGTGTGCATGTCACTGGCGCTGGCGTAACCTTGGTCAATCAGGCCGATGCGACGATCAGCGGCGGGGATGTGGGCCTTCTGGTCGAGGGTACGACGATTGCGACCCGAATTGGACCGTTCTCTGACGCCGACTTTGGCGGCGATGCCCAGCCAGTCAACATCGAGGACGTAGCCGTTGCAGCGATCAGCAACAGCTTCACAAATGCTGGTACGATCAGCGGCGCATGGTCGTCGGTTGATTTGTCGGGCGCTGGTGAGGCGGTAACGTTTGAGCAAATAGGCGGCG
This sequence comes from uncultured Porphyrobacter sp., assembly GCA_964613105.1. Taxonomy (GTDB): domain Bacteria; phylum Pseudomonadota; class Alphaproteobacteria; order Sphingomonadales; family Sphingomonadaceae; genus Erythrobacter. The sequence continues at coordinate 4,732 of CAZTFZ010000006.1, forward strand.
CATTGACCGGCGATTTCCTCGGCACAACCGAATTTGATGATGTGCTGAACTTCACAACCGGCACAGGCGCTGCGGCAAACTTCACACTAACGCATGATATCTTGCAAAGTGTGAATACGAACATTGCCTCGGGCGTTGTTTTCGATGTCGATGGTGCGCGCACGATCAATGGCAATCTGGTTTCTGACGGAACGCTCGATTTCCTTTTGGGAACGGACACACTGGATGTTTCTGGCGATGTAACGCTCAACGCTGGCAGCACAGTCAATGTGGCGGATACCAACGGTCTTGTGACAGCAGCCGGTCAGCAATTTACGCTGATCACAGCTGGCGGGACTTTGGCAAACAGCTCGACGCTGGCAACCACTGCGGTTGATAACAGCTTCCTGCTGAACTTCGTGGTCGTAGAGGCGACGCCGAACAATCTGGTGATTGAATCGCAGCTTGCGACCGCACCGCCTCCACCACCTCCGCCACCAGCGCCGCCGCCACCACCTGCGCCGCCGCCGCCACCACCACCTCCACCGGCGCCTCCACCACCACCTCCTCCGTCAGCAGGTTCGCTGTTTGCTTCGGCTGATGGCAATGTGGATGCGTTTGGCGATGCAATCGTGACGGCATTTGGAGCTGGCGAATTTAGCGAGCAAACCTTCGGTCAGCTCGGTGCACTTGACGAAGCGGGCTTTACGACCGCTGCGGAAAGCCTGCTGCCTGATTTGTCGAACAATGCGAGCACGCAAGTCTATGAAGCGGTCAGCAATGTCGGCGACATCGTGAACCGCCGGATCGTGAACACAATCCAGCGTTCTGGAACGGCGTTCACTGCTGAAGATCGTTCGCAGCTTGCCTCGAACCAATCGTCTCAACTGGGTGGTACTAAGGCCGAACAAGCCTATCACAATGTAGAGACAGGGTTCTGGCTCAATGGCTCTTATCGGGTCGCAAATCAGGATAACACCAATTCAACTGGTGGCCCGTCCAATGGCTATGATTCCGATATCATCTCGATTGCATCGGGCTTCGATTTTGCAACAGGCGCTAACACCCTTGTTGGTGTGACCGCAGGCTATTCGAGCATCGAAACCGATCTTGATCGCTCCAACGCTGGTCAGACTGATCTCGATGCTTATCACGTCGGGGTCTATGCCGCGCACCGCGAGGGAGCCTTCTTCGTCTCTGGTCAGCTTGGCTACACCAGCTCTGATGTTGAGGCAGTGCGTTCTACCAATCTTGGGTTCGGAACCATCCGCAGCGACTTTGATGTTGATGGGTTTAGCGCTCAATTGAACGTCAGCTATGATATCTCACTTGGTGGGGGTGGCTATTTGGCACCGCTCGCTGGTATCCATTATAGCAGCTTCAGCACTGATGACTTCGTCGAAGATGGCGGTCTTGATCTGCTGATCGATGTCGAGAACACCGATGTCTTTGAAGGGCGTTTGGGCTTCTTGATTGGGGCTGAGAAGAAGCGCGATAGCGGCTCTTTGTTCGATGTTTATGGTAAGGCTGCTTACGTCACCAACTTCAGCGACAGTGCGACCAATATCATCGCTAGCTTCGGCACGCAGAATGTTGTCTTGCAAGGGCTTGAAACCATTGACGAGCGCGTTGAGCTTGGTGCTGGTTTCACTGTTCATGGGGCGAACAATTTGTCGGTCGGCGCCTCTATCGACGGGGAAGTCGCTTCAGATTATTCATCGATTGGCGGTACCGTAAGGGTGAAATTCAGGTTCTAATGCCTAAACGCCTTAACTAACAATTCAGCGCCGGCCTTAGCGATAAGGTCGGCGTTTGATTGCGCGATGTATAGGACTGCCGACAGCCATTTTTCGCGGTAGGCTGGGATCAAGAATTGACAAGACGAACAACAAATAGAGTGAGCCAGTTTTGAAAAACAGCATCCATCGCAAGCTATGGTTGGCCAGCGCAGCTTTGGCGATTGCTTCGCTATCGGCATGCGGCGGAGGCGGGTCTGGCTCGTCCTCTGCATCCAATGTCGCGATTGCTCCTCCGGCTCCAACTCCAACCCCGAGCGCGACACCAACGCCAAGCCAAACGACATTGTCGACTTGCACTGGGATGGAGTTTTTGGACGTGGTTGGCGCGGCATCGCCTCAGGCTAGTGTTGCTGGTATGACCGCAAGCGCTGCGATTGACGATGGATTGACTGAAGAATCGCGCTGGGATGCAGCCGCCACAGCCGGCGAGTTGACGCTTGATCTGGGCGGGCAGTTTCTGGTTCGCGAAGTGGCACTCGCCATGTATTTGGGCGATCAGCGCAGTACGAGTTTTTCCTTGGAAATCTCGCAAGACGGCAGCACTTTTACAGCTCTACAAGCCAGCCAGCAGTCATCAGGCAGCACCGCTAGTTTTGAACGCTTTGATGTGCCCGATACGCAAGGCCGCTATGTTCGCATTACCGGTACAGGCACTTCTGACGGCAGCGCCTTGGGCGTGGTCGAGGCTGGAGTGGTTGGCTGTTCGCTTAGCACCGCCGCCGCTGTTCCAGCCACTCCCGTGGCGATCGATACGAGCATTTTTGGGCTCGATCCCAATGTCACGCCGGGCGGTAACTTTGAACTCATAGATTGGGCGCTCGATACACCAGCAACCGATCCAGGCGATGGCTTTGCCCAACGCACTCAGGAGGGCGATCTAGCCACTTTCTCTGATGAGTTCTTTTTCACTGCCTCTGATGGCGGGATGGTGTTTCGCTCTACAATCGAGGGCGCGACCACTTCGGCCAATTCCAGCTTTACGCGTTCAGAATTGCGTGAAATGCTGCGTGCAGGCAATCGCAGTATCAGCACACGCGGCGTGAACGGCAACAATTGGCTCTTGGGCTACCAGCCCGATCCCGGCGTTACCACGGGCGGACGCGGAGGCTCTCTCAAGGCGACCTTAGCGATCAACAATGTCACAAGCACTGGCAGTGATTTTCACATCGGGCGTTTTGTGATTGGTCAAATTCATGCCGAGAATGATGAGCCGATACGCCTTTATTATCGCAAGTTTCCCAACAATGACCGCGGCTATATCTATTTCGCTCATGAGATAAGGGGCGGCGATGACATTTACTTCGTTGTGGTTGGTCCAGAGGATAATGACCGCGACAGGCAGCCGGATAATCAGACCGATCCGTTAAACGGGATCGCTTTGGACGAAATATTCTCTTATGAGATCAATCAGGCTGGCTCGCGGATTGATGTGATCATTCGCCGCGGTGATCAGGATGGCGCAATCATTGGCCACAACTTCGTCGACATGGCGGCCGAAAACAGCGGCTATGATGTGATCGAGGAATGGAACTATTTCAAAGCCGGTTCTTACACTCAAAACAACACGGGTTCGCCGACTGATTTTGATATGGCAACCTTCTACAGGCTCGATAACTCGCACAATTGAGCAAGAGGATTAGCTGCGAGAAATTGTTCGGTTAGAGAGGCGATAAATGTCTGATAGCTATGGAGAAGCGACGCGTTCGATTGCGGAGCAATTGCTCAAAGCGCGGCGCAATGCGTCTGTCTTACCGCAATTCCCTGACGCTCTACCCACCAGCTTGGCTGATGCCTATGCTGTCCAAAACTGCGCTCTTTCGCAGTGGGATGACACGGTTGCAGGGTGGAAAGTTGGCGGCATTCCGCCGCAGCTGCAACAGCAATTCGGCGCTGATAAAGTGGTCGGACCAATCTTTGCTAAGTCGGTCCGCCGTGCTGAGAGCGGGCAATGTGTGACCATGCCTGCATTCGCTGCCTATGTGGCGATTGAGGTGGAGCTCATCATTGAAATGGGCGAAACGCGCGACGATGATCGGATGTTCATTGGGGTCGAAATAGCCAGCAGCCCAATTCAGCACGTGAACAAGCTCGGTCTGCTTGCGGTGGCGAGTGACTTTGGGATCAATGGCGGATTGCTCGTCGGGCCCGAGGTCAAAAATTGGCGCTCTGTTGATTTCTCCTTGGATGAGGTCAAAGCGGTGGTGGGCGGCGAAGTGTATGAGCCTGTGCGCCTAACACAGCGTCCTGATGCCGCACTTTATTCCATGGCGGCACTTGAAAAGCATTGCGCGCAATATGGCATCGACTTGCCAGCAGGCACATTCGTATCCTCGGGCGCGATCACTGGCGTTCACGAGACGAGGGTTGGCTCGCGCACAATCGCCGATTTTGGCCGGTTGGGTAGCGTCGAAATTGTGCTTTCGGATTTGGCTGACACCCTCTGATCAGCTGCGGGCCGTTTATTGTGGCTCCCAGATGAACCGTGCGGTAACCTTTGCGTTGATCTTGGCGAACCCTAGGGTAACTTAGAGGAACCCATCCGTTGAAAAAACTCGCAATCATTGCCCTGCTGATCGCAGCGTTCGCAGGCTTTTACTATTTCGACTTGAACCAATATCTCACGCTTGATGGGATCAAGGGAGTGGTTGGCGAATTCCGTTCGCTTTATGAAGAGCAGCCAGCGCTCGTAATTGGCATATTCTTTGCCATTTATGTGATCGCGACTGCAGCCTCTTTCCCGGGTGCTTCGCTTTTGACGCTGGCAGCTGGCGCGATGTTTGGCCTTGCGGTTGGCACAATCGTGGTGAGCTTCGCCTCTACCATTGGTGCAACCTTCGCCTTTCTCGCCTCACGTTTTGTTTTGCGGGAGTCCATCGAGAGCAAATTTGGCGATCGACTAAGTGCGATTAACAAGGGGCTGGAGCGGGACGGCGCATTCTATCTCTTTACGCTGCGTATGGTGCCGGCGGTGCCCTTCTTCGTCATCAATCTGGTGATGGGGCTCACTCGGATTAAGACCTTCACCTATGCTTGGGTCAGCCAAATTGGCATGCTTTTGGGCACGGCGGTTTATGTCAATGCGGGAACGCAATTGGCCAGCCTTGAAAGCGCATCGGGCATCTTTACACCCGCTGTTCTAGGCTCATTTGCCTTGCTGGGCATTGCGCCTTGGATTGCCAAGTCAATCATCGGCCTCATAAAGCGGCGCAAGGTCTATCAAGGCCATAGCAAGCCCAAGAAATTCGATACCAATATGGTGGTTATTGGTGCTGGCTCTGCGGGGCTTGTTTCAGCGCTTATTGCATCGACTGTGAAAGCCAAGGTCACTTTGATCGAGGCCAATAAGATGGGCGGCGATTGCCTCAACACAGGCTGCGTGCCTTCTAAGGCGCTGATTAAATCAGCCAAGGTTGCGAGCCAAATGCGCAATGCTGATAAATATGGCCTGACTGCGCATGATCCCAAGGTTCCCTTTAAAGCGACGATTGCCCGCGTCATGGGAGCGGTGAAAACGATTGAGCCGCATGACAGTGTCGAGCGGTTTACTGGCCTTGGTGTCGATGTGGTCGAGGGCTATGGCAAGGTCATTGATCCATGGACGGTGGAAGTTGCCCGCAATGATGGCGGCACAGAACGGATCACCACTCAGAGCATTGTGATTGCTGCAGGGGCTGAGCCCTTTGTACCGCCGCTCGAGAATATTGAGAACTCAGGCTATCTTACCTCTGACACAATGTGGGATGCCTTTGCCGAAATGGACGAGCCGCCAGCGCGCATTGCGGTGTTGGGCGGCGGGCCAATTGGCTGCGAGATTTCCCAAGCCATGGCGCGGCTTGGCTCTAAAGTGACGCAAATCGAGATGGCTGATCGGCTTCTGGGCCGCGAAGATGAAGAGGTTGGGGCGCTGGCCAAGACTGCGCTGGAAGAAGCCGGCGTCACGGTTTTGACAGGCCATATAGCCAAGAGTGTTTCCGTAAAGGGCGAAATACGCGCTCTGGTGGTTGAGGAAGGCGGGCAGGAAAGCCGTATCGCTTATGACGCGCTGATTATTGCGGTGGGCCGCAAAGCGCGGCTCAGCGGGTATGGCCTTGAAGAATTGGGCGTGGACACATCGCGCACGGTTGTGACAGACGAGTTTCTGGCAACCAAATTTCCCAATATCTATGCAGCAGGTGATGTCGCTGGGCCGTTTCAATTCACCCATACGGCCAGCCATCAGGCATGGTTTGCCAGCGTCAACGCGCTGTTCGGTCAGTTCAAAAAGTTCAAGGCTGATTACCGCGTAATTCCGGCGGTAACATTCACCGACCCCGAGATTGCCCGCGTAGGCCTGAACGAGGTTGAGGCGAAGGAACAAGGCGTCGATTACGAGGTCACGCGCTATGAAATCAACGATCTGGATCGCGCGATTGCTGAGAGCGAAACCAAAGGCTTTGTCAAAGTTCTGACGAAGCCGGGCAAAGACACTATCCTTGGCGCGACCATTGTCGGGCACAATGCGGGCGAATTGCTGGCCGAATACACGCTGGCGATGAAATACAAACTTGGCCTCAACAAGATCCTTGGCACGATCCACCCCTATCCAACGATGGCCGAAGCCAATAAATTTGCAGCCGGTGAATGGAAAAAGGCGAATAAGCCGGAATGGGCGCTCGATCTGGTTGAACGCTATCACCGTTGGCGCCGTGGATAGTGGAGCTGATTGACAACTTTCGCGGCGGCTTAGGCCTGATCGCAATTCTGGGCTTCGTCTGGATATTGTCAGAGAACCGTCGGCGCTTTCCAAGCATCAAATGGGTGGCAATTGCTTTGGCGATGCAATTGGCCTTGGCGCTGATGATCGTTCGCGTGCCGTTTGTGTGGCAGATTTTTTCGGTTGCCAGCGAAGGTGTGGCGGCGGTTGAGCGCGCTGCCAGAGTTGGCTCGGGCTTTGTTTTTGGCCATCTGGGCGGCGCAGACTTGCCTTTCTTGCTGCGCGAGGGAGCAGCAGCGCCGGTCAATATCGCGTTCCAGATATTGCCTTTGGTGATTGTCTTTTCCGCTCTTGTCGCATTGCTGTGGCATTGGCGCGTGCTGGAATGGATTGTGCGCGGGCTCTCAGCAATTTTGCAACGCACATTGGGCGTTAGTGGGGCAGTGGGGCTTGCTGGGGGCGCCAGCATGTTTCTTGGGCCAATTGAAAGCCCACTGGTTGTCCGCGCTTGGCTGCCCAAGATGAGCCGAGCGGATTTGTTCATTGTTATGACCTTGGCGATGTCGACGATTTCGGGCGTTATCCTCGTGCTCTATGCGCAAACTTTGTCGCAGAGCATTGATAATGCGGTGGGCCATATGATCGCTGCCTCGTTGATTTCTTTGCCTGCAGCCTTGCTGATTGCGCGGATTATGGTCCCGCCATCCGGGGATGAGAACGTTGGGCCTGAAAAGGATGCGCCAGCGGCTGAGGCGCCTGCGCCCCTTAAGTATGAGAACAGCGTTGATGCCATTCTCAAGGGCACAATGGATGGCTTGCAGATATTCCTTGCAGTGATTGCCATCATTATCGTGATCTTCGCGCTGGTCGCTTTGGTCGATGAAGGACTTTCCTTGCTGCCGATGGTCGATGGCGCGGCTATTACCGTTAAGCGCGTGTTCGGCTGGCTATTTGCACCCGTTATGTGGCTGATTGGCGTGCCGTGGGCAGAGGCGCAAGCAGCCGGCGGGCTCATGGGCACAAAGGCCATCCTCAATGAATTTGTCGCCTATCTAGAGCTTGCAAGCATGCCAGCAGACAGTCTTGGTCCGCGCAGCAAATTGATCGTGATCTATGCCTTATGCGGTGTTGCCAATCTGGCGAGCATTGGCCTTATCGTATCGTCAATCGGCACGGTCTGCCCCGAACGCCGGAGCGAAGTGGCAGGGCTGGGCATGAAAAGCTGGGTTGCAGGCAATTGCGCTACGCTGATGACGGGTGCATGGATCGGGATTGTTACCTTCGCTTGAGAATGATCCCAAAGGCTGACCTTCATGTTTGATGCCCGCATCCGTCCGCTGATTGATCCGCCCCTGAATGCTGTTGGCAGGGGGCTGGCTCGGCTCGGCGTCACCGCCAATATGGTAACCTTTGCTGGGCTGGCGATGGGGCTATCAGGCGCTGCTGCCATTGCTTTTGGTCAGATCGCACTTGGGCTTGCACTCATCATCGCCAATCGGGTTTTGGATGGCTTGGATGGAGCGGTGGCGCGCGCTAATGGGCCAAGCGATTTGGGCGGCTATTTCGACATTGTTGCAGACTTTGCGTTTTACGTCTCCATCCCTGTCGCATTCGGTGTGCTCGACCCGGCCAACACTCTTGCCGCGCTGGTTCTGGTTGCAAGCTTCGTTTTGACTGGCACAAGCTTTCTCGCTTTTGCGGCGATAGCGGCCAAGAGAGGCGAAGAAACGACGGCCCATGGCCGTAAGAGCTTCTTTTATTCAACCGGTCTTGCAGAGGGCACAGAGACGGTCATAGCCTTTATTGCCATGGCGATCTGGCCAGCGCATTTTGCGATCATCGCTTATGTGTTTGCAGGCTTATGCGGGCTAACGATCATTCAGCGCAGCCTGATGGCCCGCTCTCAATTTGGCGAATAGCGGGTCGATCACTGATGGCGCGCTGTAGGGGCTAGCTAGAGTTCGTTGATTGCCCAATCATAATCATAACCATCGATCTCGGTGGCATTTGCCAAAAGCTCTGCGGTCGGTCCGGTCGCATATTCGCGGGCGTGCTCCAAAACGGCCTCGGCAGAACCCCAGTCTTCTTCATACCATTCATAGATATTGGAAGCGACAATCGCATCCGCCGTGCCGCCAAAGCCCCTTGGATGGTTGACAAAAGCAGCTGCGGCTTCGTCTAGCATCGCCTCTAGCTTGTCGGCAGTATAGGCTTGAGTGGCGAGGTTCGGGCATCCGATAGAGGCGCAATTCACAGCGTAGTGAATGCGCACATCCTGCCAAACGGGGCGCAGTATGTCGTGCTCGATATTGTCGAGCGACAGGGTTTTGCCAGACACGGTGACGGCATCGTCCTTCCATGGGCCTTGGCCAAGCAAGCCAATGTCGCGGATAGAGGCAAGCGGGTAGTTCTTCAGAATAACATCGACCGTCGCAGCGTTGTAAAGGTTCACCCAAAATGCAAATTGCTCGTCGCGCGAATAGTCTTCAATTGCGATATTCTGCATTGCTTGAAGATAGGCCTCTAACTGATCTTCCGCCTCGATCTGGAGCCGGGAATAATCGACCAAATTGACCCCGCCAGAGCCTTCCATCACATATTCGCGCAGCAAAGCGTCCCAGGCAGAATGGTCGATTGCGTCGCTGTTTTGGGCATTGGCGTCAAAACTGGCATCATCTGTTCCGCCAGAGCTGCAAGCGGCCAGAACCATGGTGGCTGGCAAAGCGCCAAGCACTGTTCTGCGCGATAGCTGAGTAGGGACTGCGGTGAATTTGGGTGCGGTAAGGCGCATGACACTGGTTCCATTTTTTTAAAGGCGATTTACGGCGTATTCGCTTGATGTGGCTGCTTGGTTACGGGTTGATTTTTACGGCTTGTCCCGGGTCTTGCGCGCGATGTGCCTTTGTCGAAATCACCGAAGGCTTCGCGCGCGATCACATAGAGGATTTTCCAGCCCGCTAAGATCACCCCGCGCACTGTCCCTGAAATTTTTGATGTGCCAACCCTGCGACGGTAGAGCACCGGCCTCTCACAAATCCGCATATCCATTTTCGCCGCACGCACCTGCATCTCAATGGTCCAGCCAAAGTCGCGGTCGGCCATCGCCAATCTCTCAAGAGCATCACGGCGGATCGCGCGAAAGGGGCCAAGGTCGGAATAATGCACCCCCCAGATGAACCGGACGAGGGCAGGCGCGAGCCAATTGCCAAAACGTTGAGGGGCGCTCATCGCTCCGCTCTCTATGGTTCCTAGCGTGCGCGAGCCGATCACCATATCGGCGTGGCCATCGATCAGGGGAGCGATAAGGGCGTGGGCATCCTCTGGTGCATCAGCCAAATCAGCATCCATAAACAGGATGATATTCGTCTTCGGATCGAGCTTAGCGATGGCCGCTAGGCAAGCTGCGCCATAACCGCGCTCTGGCTCTGACACCACAAGAGCGCCAGCGTTCATCGCTTCCAATGCCGTGCGATCAGTTGATCCATTATCGGCCACGATGACTTCGCAAATCCCGTTGGGAGCAGCGCTCTTGATGCCGCGCACAGCGGTTCCCACGCAGTCTTCCTCGTTTAGAGCGGGAATGATGACTGACACTTGAGGGGTCTCTACGGGCGTTGATGGTGCAGAGCTGTCGTGCTTCCGGCCAAGCCCGCGCCAGATATCAAAAACAAGTGCGAGGCCTATCGCTGCCCACTCCACATTTTGCGCGATGGGGTGGACGGCAAATTCCTCCAGAGAGTAGTCACCAAGATGCAGGCCTGTGAGATAGGACAACGGCAAAACAGCGCTCGCCACATAGGGCCAGATCCTGTCTCGCCCGATAGCAAACGGCAAAAGCCACAACAGATACCAAGCGTTCACCGCTGGCGCGAACAACAGGATAATCCCGAATATTTCAGCCAATGGCAGCGATTTTAGATCGCGGGCCGAGGCATGCAGCCAAATGACGATTGCGCCGGCAATGAGCAAAGCAGCGATCCTTCCCCAGCCACCGCCTAGCGTCAGCACGAGCGCTTGAAACGCAAAGGGGTTGAAATACCAGCTGGCCGCGAATGTCTCGGTTGAATCGAAGCCAGCCCCGAGCCCTTGGATTGCAAATATGCCATAGGTCACAGCCAGCGTTGCAAGGGCAGTGACCAGCGCGATTGGTCTAAGGCGAAACAACAGCGGGAAGGCTGCCAATGCGACCAATTTTGTCGCAGCAGCCAGCCCCAGAAACAGCCCAGCCAGCGCGGCATAACGGCGACCAGCCAAAAGCGCGGCTGACAGGAAAAAGGCGAGGATGATATCCGGATGAATGTGCAGCGTTGTTTCTGCCACCACCAATGGGTTCCAAGCAAAAAGAGCCACACGCTGCGGCGGATGTTGCCTTAGCAATAGCGCGATGAGCCCCAAAGTCGCAGAGGCGAACAATAGCCTTAAGCCCAGCTCATTGGTTCCACTGACTAAGTAATTGAGACCGAAGAGCCCTTGCAGAGTAGGGCCGTAAATCGTTGGATGCTCGGGATAATTCATCCACTCCAGCACGTCTTGCAAGGGAGCAGGGACGCTTAGATCGTCAAAGAAATTTTCGGGGGGGATGCCGTAAGGCGTGCCTGTTTCGACAAGCCGCCAACCGTCCCAAATGAAGCGGAAATAGTCATCTTCATAAGGGGCGTAGCCAAATAGGGCGAGACCATGGCCAATAGCTGCGACCAGAAGAACGATCCATCCGCTGATTGGGCCACTGCGCCACAAAGCTACGCTTACCATTGCTCCGCCCAAAACAAGCGCAGCGACATAGGGCAGGATGGGTGCGTTGACCGATCTTGAGATCAAGACCAGCGTCGTCATCGCCGCCAAAAACACCAACGCCCCGCCAATCGTTAGATAGCGGGGCGCAGGTTTATGAGTGCTAGGGGCCATCGTTTAGACGGCGCAATAGCCGCAAATATGGGCTTGGCTTAGACGCCGTAACGACGCTGCAGGAAGAAAAGAACAGCTTGGCGATCCTTGTCGCGCAGCTCAAACTTGCCTGCACGAACTGCTTGTGCAACTTCGCCAGCGGTTTGTTGGTTTAACCTGCCGTTATATTCGCATTTCTTGCAAGTGATGCGCTTGCGAACTTGTGATTTGCCGCGGCGTTCCAACCGGTCTTCAGGCGAAATGCGCGAAGCAGTGCCAAAGCCGCCTCCGCCACTGAATCCGCCGCCGCCGCCGCTGCCAGAGCCAGAAGCCATGGCCGGAGCCGCTGTCGCCGCAAGAGCGACTGTCGCAAGTGTCAATAGAGCATTACGCATGGGTAGTTCTCCTCAAACAAAAAATAGGTCAATTAAAGATCGGCCAAAACAGCGAATCGCTGTTCATTCACTTGGGCATTCGCACCCCTGAGGCATTTGGTTACACCGGGCGCAAAAATTTTCTTTGGAGGCCACTTTTTGAGATTATTCTTGGATGAGGGATTTGCGCTCGATCAAGCGCCCCCAGAAACTGTCAAACGGATGGATCGCTTCGGTTGGCTTTTGAGCGTCATCAACCAGTGGCAGAGCCCCATTGTGCCAACCAAACAAGCCATTTTCCAGATTGGCGACCTTTTCCGAGCCATCCAGCAATAGGTCGTCTTGGACGCGGTTCGCCAGCGCGGTCGAGCGGGCTCCGACAGAGCAATAAAACACGACCGTCTTGCCAAGCGTCATTTCCCCAAATTCATCGAGGAAATCATCGGGTGTCATCTCGGGGTCAATGCGAATGGCGCCATCAATGTGACTGACTGCAAATTCGCTCGGCTCGCGCGTATCGAACACTATGGTTGCCTCAGGCTCTAGCCTTGCAAACTCGTCTGCACTGATATGCTCAACCTCGGGAAACTGATGGACAATGCCCTGATGCACTTTGGCCAAAGCATCATCGCTTTGGACAAACCACAGGCCAGCAAGCAGCGCCGCTGCAACAAGCGCGCCCAGGCTTGCGCCAATCTTTAGACCTGTGCGAGTGCTCGGCATTTAGCTTTCCTTTGTGAATGGGCGGACGAGATAGTCGCCAAGCCCGCGCAAGGGTGTGTAGCCATCAATCCCGGTCGGATGAAAGCGCTCGTCCGTTGGCATGTGCTGCGTCCCAAAGATCCGATCATAAAAGGAAAAGAACGAGCAATAGTTCCGTCCCCAATGCTCAATCGCGCGGGAATGGTGATGGTGGTGATAGACATTATCGGCCAAAATATGCCGCAAGGGCGCTGGGAATGACAGCGCTGGGTTGTCCGTGTGCATGTAGTAATTGGACACCAGATAGAAGGTCGTCAGCAATGCAATATGTTCTTGTGGGCTTTCGATCAGGAAGATGAGCGGAACAGTGATCACAGCCAGATAAAGCGCATCTTGCGCCCAGTGAGAATAGCTGCGCGCGGCATTTAAGCCCTCGATCTGATGGTGAATGGCATGCAGCCGCCACAATACCGGAATGTCATGCAGGGCGCGGTGCAGCCAATATTCAAAAAAGCCGATAACGACCATGTAGAGGATTGGGAAAAAGACCAGCACTGGCCCCAATTGATCCGCTTTAAACAATGGCTCAGGCGCAAATCCTCCCAACCAGGCAAAGGCGAGGGTTTGCAATGTGATCGCTATGACGAGGGCTGACGCGCCATAGACCAACCCTTCGGCATAGCGCTCGCGAAAGTTGCTAAAGCCAAATTGCCGCCATTCGAAAAAGGCGAAAAGAGCCACAAGGCCCAGCAATGCGGCAAGCCCGTTGATGAGCGCTGCGGCAAAACCTGCAAGCGCAAACGATGCACCGCTATCGACGAGTGCCCAGCCAGCGCTTTCTTGCAGATCGCTGACGAGCCGCAGCATGAGCTCTGCGGCGATCAAAATTGCGCCAAAGGTGAGGATGAAGCGGAGGGTAGCAGCTGGCCCACGGCGCTGCTTTTGCTCAATCTGAGGCGCTTTTAAGTCTTGGACTGAATTTGCGTCTTCGGCATCCAAAGCTTGTCCTCCTCTCGCCCTGCCTAACTTGTGCTTCCTACCATATTCGGCTTGGCTGCGCCCTTGGTTACAGCCTGGCTAGGGTGTTTGGCCCCGCGCATCAGAGTTTCGCGTCAGAATTTTCAGGCGGCTTGCGTCGCACGATCAATTGGATCAGCTCTAACAAAGTAGGTTTGGCCAGCAGATAGAGCAGGGCAAGATAGGCAGCCGCTCCGACCACCAACAGCACTAGCAGCCGTGCATAGACGATAATATCCGGCAGGGCCTGCGCTACGGCGTAAACGGCCACTGCCATGACAACAGATGCGGAAAGCCCCGGCCAGACCGCACGCGCCAATCCGCCAGCGCTAATCCCGATGTGGCCATGCGATTGTAGAAATGTGAAAATGGTCAACAGGGGGAATGCAAAGACCCAGCCCCAGACTAGCCCCATCACTCCATATTGCACGCCAATCAGGAATGCGATTGGCATGACAATCGCGCCAAACATCGTGACGCGAGCGGATATCTCTGGCCGCCCCAGCGCATTATTGGCAGGCGCAAACAGGATTTGCAGCGTCATGAGCGGCATCACCAAAGCCAGCACTGCGACAAGCGGCGCCATCGCCAACCATTTCTCGCCCAAGACCACATGGATCAGCTCATGCGCGGTCACTGCCATGCCGAAATAGATCGGGCATGCGATCAGCATGATGAGCCGGACCGCCTTTAGGAAAGACCATGAGAGCGCCTTTGGATCCTTTTGCAACCGGGAGTAGGCTGGAAATGCAATCTCATTCAGCGGCGGCACGAATTTTGCGGTGAAGATTGTGGTGAGAAACAGCGCTTCTGCATAGAGGCCAAGCTCGTGGGTAGAGAGCACGCGACCTGCGATGAAAATATCCGATTGGCTCTGGATCGTCCAAAAGACATGCGCCAGCAAAACCGTTCCGCCAAAGCTGAACATTGCGCCAGCGCCCTTGAAGTTAAAGCTGGGCCAGATGAACATGCGCGCTGCCAAAAACAGGCCGATGGCTTGCGTCCAAAAGATCGCAAGAGCTGCATAGACGAGCGTCCAAACGCCCAGTCCTTGATAGGCGCAAGTGAGCGCTACGCTCGCGCCAACAATAGCCGACAACAGATTGATGAGCGCAGTCTTCTTAAATTCCAGATTGCGCGCCATCAGCGCCTCGGGAAGGACGATAAAAGGCGTTGCAAAGAAGATCAGCGCTTGCACGCGCAACAGGTCAGCGATGATTGGCTGGCGGTAATATTCGGCGGCTATCGGCGCTAGGATGACTTGCAAAATGGCAATGGTGGCGTTGAGCAGCAGCAAAGCCCCGAATGCCTGCCTCAGCCGCAGCGGATCGACTTCTTCGGATTGGATGATCGAGCTTGCGAGCCCATAACCGTTTAGAAAACTGAGGAACACCAGCACCACTTGGGTCATGGCGAACAGGCCGTAATCAGCAGGCTCCAAGATACGGATGACCGCCAGCGTGCTGCCCCAAGAAATGACTTGGGCAAGGATTTGCGTGCCCGACCGCCAGATCAAAGCGCTGCGAACGCGGTCAGCAAAGCTGGTGCGGGCTTGCGTCATAGATCGCAGTCTATAGGCGCGCAGGCAGGGCGGCGCAAAGCCAGCCTACTCACCGCCGCTCAAAAAGACCGCTGCATGGCCCCATGCCGTGCCGCTATTGCCGTGCGGCCATTCCTCGCGGTCAAGCGAGATATAGCCTACCGACTTGCTGCGAAAGATATTGAGCGGGCTGTCGGTTCGGTATTCGGCAAAGTCTGGGTCAAATTCCATTGCCCCTGATGCAGCGTCGAAACGCAGCATGTAAAAGCCCTGTTCGCCGCCAAGCTCTGCCCCCAAGATCAGGCGATTGCCCGCAGGGTCTTTGCCAAGCCAATGCGGCGCAAAGCCTTCTGGCGTGCCTAGGCGAAAGGCCTCTGTCGGCTTGGTGGGGTCGCTAATGTCAAGCACGACGACTTGCTGTTTTGCGCCAATCGGTTGGATCCAATATTGACCGATCAGCACAGGAATGCCGCATGCCCCGCGTATATGGTCGGGATTTTCGGCTGGATCAGTCTCTACCGAGTAAACAAGGTCGAGCTTCGGCGTTTCGCCGTCAATTCCTGTTAGATGATAGAAATTGCAGCCATAGCTGTTCAAGAAAATCGAACCGTCGGGAAGAGTGTGCTGACCAAAACCTGCGCCATTTTGCCCAGAGACTTCATTGCCCAGATGATCGACGCCGGTTTGCAGATCGAGCGTGTGCAGCAATTGAAAATCGGAGTAGCGATAGATTTGCACCACATCGGCCCAGCTCTGCTCCATCATCGGTGCGCTGGTGACGGTAAAGCGGTCGATTTCCGGCAGCATTTTGAAAGCATAGGGCCGGATTGCTTTCTCATAGCCTGGCACGCTAGCCGAGGTTGCGCGGATGAACTCACCGTCTTTCGTGTATTCGGCTATGCCGCCATGATTGCCCGGATTGGTGCTTTCATCGCTATTCGGACTAGCGCCTTCGCTGCGCAAAAAGCCAACCAGCCGAGTGCCCTTGGGCGTTCGCTGATAATCATGCGGAAAGCGCAAATCTTGTGGCGGGCCAAAGCTCTTGACGATTGTGGGCGCTGCTGGGTCAGAAACATCGACAGCAAGCGTTAGCTCGTGATGATGCGCATTCATGAAAATAGGTTCGCCAGCGGGCGGCGCTGTATATTCCATATGATGCACCATCGAGGCCTTGTGGCCGATGGGTGTGCTGGAAATCGGAGCGCCGCGAGTGTCGCTTGCCGGATCAACATCGAGAACCGTGATGAAATCGGAGTCTTGCTCGTCCTGATCGCCAACAAGCAGCAACATATGCGGCGATGCGCCGGTCAGCGCGATGGTGCTTTGCGGTGCAGGGTCGCTGCACGAACTCAGCGCGACTGCAAGCAGAGCAACAAAGGGCAGGGGTTTTGCTTGAGATATGGTCATTGGGGTGGCCTATAAAAGCATCGAGAGAGCGGGGTAAAGCCGTGCTTTTTAAAGAGCGCTTCTGATGCGTCATTGCCCTCCCAAACGGTGGCGGACAGCATGCAATCATCAAGCGGCTCTGTTCGCTTTATCAGCGCGCCAATTAGGATGGATGCGCCGCCCATTCCGCGTGTCTTACTGTCGATCACTATGTCTTCAACAAAGCAGACCCAGCGCGATTTGCCGTAAAACACATTGGCATTTTCATAGAGTTGATAGAGCAAATAGCCCGATAAATGCCCGTCCACGAACCAGCCAAGTGTGAAATTGGTGCGGGGTCGTCTTAACCCTCGCAAGCGGGAGCGCAAGCCTTTGCCGAGCGGGCCGAAGCCTTTCAAATAGCCAATGATGGCGGCGCGATCTTGCGCAGGCCCAAAATGCTCTGGAAAGCGCTCGTGATGGGGCGCTTGGCCTTGCTGAAACAGATCCGCCATTGCCTCCCAATGGCGCTCATCAGGCTCAGCAATAGTGGAGGCTTGGATGGGGGCAGGCTTTGG
>CAZTFZ010000006.1:21762-26958 GCA_964613105.1 uncultured Porphyrobacter sp.
GGCTTTGGGGGTGGTGCGTCGCTCATTTTGCAGCGTCTTTCCTTGCGCCAAAACGGGCTTTCATCATGGCGACTAGGCTGAACACAGCGCCATAGACCAGCCCCTTGCGGGCAATTACCAAATCCATGATCGGCTTTTGATGAGGCCAAAGCTCATTCAGCATCGCATTATCGGGCGCGGTGCAACTGTCGAGCAAAGTGCAGTCGCTTTGCTCGGAATAGAATTTGAGCGTTTCATATTCCATCAGAACCCCCGGCGAATATTTGCGATAGTCCTGATCAATGGCAGATTTGAGGCAAAAGCCATAGGGCCGGGCGGTCACATCGAGCGTATAGGCAATCGGGCGGTCATCAATGCAAAGCCGCGTGAAATTGAGCTCTCCATCGTCAAAAGCCTGCTTGATCATGCGCGAATACAGAGCGGTTTCGGTTGGGCACGAAAGGATAGAGGACGCATTGTCATGCTTCCATCCAGTGTCCTCCATAGCGAAAAACCCATCGATCCAGCTGGCCAAATCCTCTGCTTTTGAGAGGCGCTCGACCCGCAATTTGCCCAATCTTTCAAGCTTGCTGCGAGCGCGGCTCAAGCTTTTGCGGCGGTTGGCGCTGAGCTTGCTGTCGAATGCCTCGCTCGCCTCGGGTGCAACTTCAATCGCAGCGCGGGTGAAGCAATTGGCAGCAAGGCTGGCGCGGCCTTCCGCTTCGCAATGGGCAATGAGTGCCCCATGCACAGGCCCATCGCCAGAGGTTAGCGCCAGATTTAGGAAGCAGTTTTGCGCCTCGCTGCCATCCAGCCAGTCGCAAAGCCCCTTGGCAAAGGCGCTTTCATATCCGGCCCGCACCAAAGGCGTGGCGAGATATTGCTCGTGATGCACCGCAGTGCGCAGGAACGGCACTGGCAATTTGGCATAGCCCTTGTCGCTGCGCACCAATTGCAACCCAATCAGCAAATCCTTTTCCCAAACGGTTAGGAGTTTTGGGTGCAATTCTTCCAATAGCGGCCATGAAGGTATCAAGGTCCAAGGGAACAGAAAAATGTTCTTTTCGCCCGATTGGCGGGCAAGATCGGTCCATTGCGGTTCGAGCGCGATCAGAGTTTCGAGCGATGCGGGCTCGGCTTTGACGGTCGGAGCAAATTTTTGCGCAGTTTGGGCGTCATCACGCGGCGCAGGTGAGCGCATAATGTCGTTAGAAGCGATACCCATTGCCAGCCTAACCGTTCCAAATCCAATCATCTTATTCTGCACGCTCGCGCCTGAATATACGCTCAAGCGAGCGCGCATCTGTTAGGTTGAGCTTAACACAGTAGCAAATTATGTTGGGCTAAACGGCCATGGCGTTCCGAATTGGGATGCTTCACTAGGGATCATGAACCTTTTGCGCGACCAGATCACAACGTCCCTGAAGTCATTTGCTCGGCCCCTTTTGTGGCCTGTCTTAGCAAAGCCTTGGAACGCACCCGCGATGGAACTGCGCTATGGCTTGTGGCAAGGTGTTTCAGCGCTGTTTTCCGAGGGCGGAAGGCAATTGGGCGAGGAGAACACGCGGCCATTCGTTTTAAACCATCATCTGCCGGCCGAGACGATTGCGTGCAAATATGATGGGTCGCGAGCCGGAAGAGCGATCAATATCTCTGCATTGCGGATCGCGATGACCAATTATGATGCAGCATTGGAGATCACGGCAGCCGTGCGCGAATTTCATCGCGGCAAGATGGCGCGCAATGACGCGATTGGCATTTGGGATCTCTATGTCATGGCCAAGGCCAGCATTGCCCTAATCGCTTTCCAAAAACGCTATGCGCATCAAACAGAGGTCAGCCAGTCCGTTAGCGATGCTTTGGCGAGCCAATATCAATTTATCTCAGGCATCTTCATGATCTGCCGCCACATGATGGATAGCGGAAACGAGGCTATTGCGCAGAATTCGGTTCTGTCCGCCAAACAGCTGTATGATTACGCTGACAAGAACGGGATTTTCATCTCATTCAACGGAATGGCTTGCGCTGGCAGCACCGCCAAAATTCTTCATTTCATAGAGTTTTGCAACGAGGGCGGTGGCAGCAGCGCCGAAGCCTCTGCTTGCGAACTAGACAGCATCGTGAGCGAGCCAGCGGCGTGGTATGACTATGCATTAGCCTCGATGGAGCTTGATTGCTTTATCGCTTTGGAACGTCTCCGCAGAAGCGATGCTGCCAATCAAACGAGCGCTGAAATCTATCGCTCGGTCCAAGATTATTGCCGCGATCTGGCTGCTAATTTTCCTGATTTTGGTGATTGGCCCGATTTTGGCGATCAGGGCAAATTTGAAAGCGGTGTCCTAGCGCGGCAAAACCATATCCTAGCAACGCTGGGCAGACCGCAAATAGGCAAGCTCTCCTCCAAGCATTTGGCCGACCGTTTAGCGTCCTGAATTTCGCCGTCTGGTGCTCCAATCAATTACGCATTGGCAATTCGCACTAGCCAAGAGGATAGTTGTTGAGCCATAGGTTGAGCCATAAGTTGCAGCCTGCAACCTGCAAGGACACACGAAAAATGCACGCCAAATACCCGCGTCTATTTGAACCGCTCGATCTGGGTTTTACGACTATCCGCAACCGCTCGATCATGGGCTCAATGCATACCGGACTAGAGGAAGCAGAGGGCGGGTTCGACCGCATGGCGGCCTATTTTGCAGAGCGTGCAGCGGCTGATATTGGGATGATTATCACTGGCGGCATTGCGCCCAATGAAGAATGTTCGCGTCTCGGCGCTATGCTCTACACGCATGAGGATATGCTCGAGCATAAGAAGGTAACGAACGCTGTTCATGAGGCTGCACCCGATGTCAAAATCTGTATGCAAATTCTGCATTCTGGCCCGCTTGCGCCGACCGAAAAGGCAGTGGCTCCATCGCCCGTCCGCTCTCGTATCGCGCGTCATGTGCCAAACGAGCTGACCGCTGAGACTTTGCAAAAGCAAATTGACGATCATGTAAACTGCGCGGTTTTGGCTCAACAGGCGGGCTATGACGGGGTCGAGATTATTGGCTCTGCTGGCTATCTTATCTCGACCTTCTTGGTTGAGAAAACCAATTTGCGCACCGATGAATATGGCGGCTCTTACGAAAATCGGATGCGTTTTGCGCTTGAGCTGGTGGAGCAGACCCGCGCCGCAGTCGGCCCCGATTTCATCCTGATCTTCCGCATCGCGGCCATGGATATGCTGCAAGGGGGAATGAGCTGGGATGAGGTTGTGACGCTTGCTAAAAGGCTTGAGCAAGTGGGCGTGACGATCATTTCTACCCACTTCACTTGGCATGAAAGCGCTGTGCCCACCATTGCCACAATGGTTCCGCGCGCGGCCTTTACCTCTGTCACTGGGCGCTTGCGCAAGGAGCTTTCGATACCGGTGATCACCTCTAACCGGATCAACACCCCCGAGGTCGCCGAAGAAGTGTTGGAACGCGGCGAGGCTGACATGGTTTCAATGGCGAGGCCTCTGCTGGCCGACCCTGAATTTATGACCAAGGCTGCAGAGGATCGCGCGGATGAGATCAACACCTGCATCGCTTGCAATCAGGCCTGTCTTGACCACACTATGACGGGGCAATTGACTTCCTGCCTTGTCAATCCGCGCGCCTGCCACGAAACGCTCCTCAATTACGAGCCGACCCAGACCCCGCGCAATATTGCCATTGTTGGCGCTGGGCCTGCTGGGCTTGCCTATGCCACAGTTGCGGCAGAGCGCGGTCATAACGTCACCATTTTTGACGCTGCTGAAGAGATTGGCGGACAGTTTAATCTGGCCAAACGCATCCCTGGCAAGGAAGAGTTTTACGAGACCCTTCGCTACTATGGGCGGATGATTGAGGTGCTTGGCATCACCCTAAAGCTTGGCACTTGGGTCAAGGCTGATGATCTGGTTGAGCAAGGCTTTGACCATGTGGTTGTGGCAGCCGGGATCGAACCGCGCACGCCCGACATTGAAGGCGTCGATCACGCCAAGGTTGTGAGCTATATTGACGCGATCATGGGCCGGGCCGAGATTGGCGAGAAGGTCGCTATCATTGGCGCTGGCGGGATCGGCTTTGATGTCTGCGAACTCATCAGCCACAAGGGCGTTTCAGGCGCAGTTGATCGCGATGTTTTTGCGCGCGAATGGGGCGTTGATTTTGAAAACCACCCGCGCGGCGGTGTGACAGGCGTAGAGCCGCAAGTTGAACGCTCTGCTCGCGAGATTACCATGCTGCAACGCAAGGAAACCAAGGTGGGCGCAGGGCTCGGTAAAACCACTGGCTGGACCCACCGCATCACTTTGGCGCGGCGCGGTATCGCGATGGTCAATGCTGCGCAATATGACCGGATTGATGATGCAGGCCTGCATATTGTGCGCGACAACATGCCCGAATGCCTCGATGTGGACACGGTGATTATCTGCGCTGGGCAAGAGCCAAAGCGTGGGCTTTATGACGAGCTTGCCGGCAAGGGCCAGTCGGCTGAATTGGTCGGCGGCGCATTTGAAGCGGCAGAGCTCGACGCCAAGGCTGCGATCAAACAAGCCAGCTATAGCGCGGCGCAAATTTGAACGGAACTGACTGCGGTTGATAGCCTGACTTGACCGAGCGCTGGCATTGCAGGGCTTGCATTCCGCTGCAAATAGCTGATGGATTTTTGCGCTTTTGTGGCGCCATGGAGAATTTAGGTGAGCGTAAAGTCTGCTCAAACGCATATTTTGACCTTGGCCTGTGCTGACAAGCCCGGCCTTACTGCAAAAGTAACCAGCCATCTTTTTGAGCGCGGCGGTAACATCATCGAAGCGCAGCAGTTCAATGATGAAGCTGAGGACAGCTTTTTCATGCGGATCGGTTTTGGGGTGGATGCGTCGCGCGCCAGCGAACTTGCCAGCAGTTTTGCTCCGCTTGCCGATGAATTGGGCATGGAATGGCGCATCAGCGAGGCTGGCACCCGAGTAAAAACCGTCATAATGGTCAGCAAATTTGATCATTGCTTGGGCGATTTGCTCTATCGCTGCCGGATTGGCGAGCTGGCGATGGAGCCGGTTGCGGTCATCTCCAACCACCCGCAAGAAGCGCTCTCGATCAGCTCTTTGCGCGATGTGCCCTTCCATCACCTGCCAGTGACCAAAGAAACGAAGCCTGCGCAAGAGGCCAAGGTGCGTGCTATCATCGAGGAAAGTGGTGCGCAGCTGGTGGTGCT
>CAZTFZ010000007.1:0-2425 GCA_964613105.1 uncultured Porphyrobacter sp.
ATTACGCGAGAGCTTCGCTGACAAATTCTGCGCAGCGCTCACCAATCATAATGCTCGGAGCATTGGTGTTGCCAGAGACTAGCCGAGGCATGATTGACGCGTCAGCCACCCACAGCCCGTCCACGCCGCGCACCTTTAGCTTGGGGTCAACGACGCTGTCCTTATCAGCGCCCATGCGGCATGTGCCAACCGGATGATAGACCGTGTCCGCACGGTCGCGGATCAAGGCGTCCAAGGCATCATCATCATCAAGGTCCACTGGATGGCGGTCCTCAGGCTCATACACTGCAAGCGCAGGAGAGCTGGCGATCCGGTGCGACAAGCGGACGCCTTCGCGCAAGACAGCAATATCGCGATCATCATCGAGGAAATTGGGATCAATAACTGGCGCAGAGCGAGCATCGCGGTCTGCCAAGCGCACAGTTCCGCGGCTATGAGGGCGCAGCACGCAGGCATGCAATGAAAAGCCATGGCCTTTCACCTTCTCGCGGCCATGATCTTCCAGCACTGCTGGAACGAAATGCCATTGCACATCGGGCGCGGGCGCGCCGTCTGTCACTGTCCAAAAGCCGCCTGCCTCAGCATAGGGCGTGGTCATAATGCCGGTGCGCTTGCGGCGGTGCTCGATAATGGCTTTGGCCATACGAGCCGTGCCAGCGAAGCTATCGCCGATGAATTCCTTGCTCTGTGTATTCCAGCCAGAGACATAGTCGATGTGGTCTTGCAGATCAGAGCCAACCGCATCGCAATCACGCCGCACAACCACGCCATGTTCGTCGAGATGCTTGCCCGGACCAATGCCTGACAGCATGAGGATTTGCGGGCTGTTGAACGCGCCTGCTGACAGGACAACACCGCCGCGCGCGCGCACGGTTCTGCGTTTTCCGCCGACCGAATAGGTGACGCCTGTGGCGCGCATCGCATCGCTGTCGATCTCGATATTCTGGACCGTCACACCGATCCTTACATCGAGGTTTTTGTGGCTTCGCTTAGGCTCGACATAAGCGCGGGCTGCGGACCAACGCTCACCCTCTTTTTGGGTAACTTGATAAAGGCCAAAACCGGCCTGCTCAGCGCCGTTGAAATCGGGATTGCGCGGCAATTGCAATTGGGCTGCCGCCTCGACAAAAGCATGGCTGCCAGCATTGGCCCATTTCTGATCAGAGACATGCAGCGGGCCGCCAGCTCCATGAAATTCATCGCCGCCGCGCACATTGTTCTCGGCCGATTTGAAGAAGGGCAAGACATCATCATAAGCCCAGCCTTCGCAGCCCAGCTCTGCCCAATTGTCATAATCCCATGCATTGCCGCGAATATAGACCATGGCGTTGATCGCGCTCGACCCGCCGAGGCCTTTGCCGCGCGGTTGATAGCCAATGCGACCATTGAGGCCCGCCTGCGGAACGGTGTCGAAACGGTAGTTTGCGTTCTTCAAAAGGAACGGCATGAAGCCCGGCGTCTTCACCAGCATATTATCATTGCGTCCGCCCGCTTCGAGCAGACAAACCGTCTTGCCTTGGTCGCTCAACCGTCCAGCAACCGCGCTGCCTGCACTGCCGCCACCAATGACTATCACATCAAACTCGTCCATGCTCTCTCCCAGCTAAGTTGACGCTAACGTAAACTGCAAATTGCGAAGGGGCAAGCCTAAGCTGCTGCCAAAGGGCCGGGCACATGCGAATTGCCAAAGCTGACGGGTTCAGGCTTACGGGTTTAAGGCTCGCTCTGCTCTTGCCGTTGTTGCCACTCCGCGCGGATCATATCGCTCGTTTGGCGGCTGCCATCATGGCTCCAGCCGGGTTCGCGCAAGAGATAGCTTAGCTTATGCCGCCACGGGCTGCGCCAAATATCTTGCGCCATGCCAATCCATTCGTGGAACACTGACCATAAAAGGTTGAAGCTGCCCAATTGTTTGACGATGCCATAGCGGATCGGTTCAGCCGTCTGCTCTCGCTCTTTCCCCCTCTCCTGCCCACTCTCTTGTTCGGGCGCAAAAGTGCCAAACATCTTATCCCAGACGATAAAGACGCCGGCATAATTGCGATCGAGATAGCGGGGGTTGGTGGCGTGATGCACTCGGTGGTGGCTGGGTGTGTTCATTACCGCTTCGAACCAGCGCGGCATGCGGTCTATCGCTTCTGTGTGGATCCAGAATTGATAGATCAGATTGAACCCGCCTGCGATTGCGATCATCCCTGGATGAAAGCCAAGAAGGATCAGCGGGAGCGCGAAGAGCAAGCCAAAGGTGAAGGAGCCAGTCCATGTTTGCCGCAATGCCGTAGACAGATTGTAATGCTGGCTTGAGTGGTGGTTCACATGAGCGGCCCACATCCAGCGGATCCGGTGGCCAGCGCGGTGGACCCAGTAATATTTGAGATCATCCAGCACAAAGCACACAGGCCATGCCCACCAAACGGCCCACCAT
>CAZTFZ010000007.1:2525-8078 GCA_964613105.1 uncultured Porphyrobacter sp.
CTGCCAGCAGCACTATCGCCAGCAACGACACGCCAAATTGAACGCCAAATTGAACAAGGGCAAAAGGAGTTTCCATCATCTGCATGGTTGGCATGTGCGGCGGAATGCGGCAAGCTATTGCTCTTAAGGGAGGCCGCACTCATGAAACGCATGTCTTTTGTTCTTACTACAGTTGCCGCTGGCGCGATTGCATTGGCAGCGCCGCTTAGCGCCGATGGTCATCTTGATCCGGTCGCCAATGTCGAAGCGCAAGAAGAGCGCACCACTCGCGTCGCTCAGCAATTGTGGGATTGGGCCGAACTTGGCTATCTTGAAACGCGCTCGACAGGGCTTTTACAGAACGAGTTGAGGGCTGAGGGTTTCCGCGTGGAAGCGGGCGTCGCAGACATTCCCACAGCCTTTATCGGGGAATGGGGCAGCGAAGGTCCAGTGATCGCTATCCTTGCCGAGTTCGATGCTTTGCCGGGTATCAATCAATCGGCGAGCGCGTCGCGCGAACAAGTGGAGGGCAAACATGCGGGCCATGCTTGCGGGCATAATCTGTTCGCTGCTGGATCGCTGACTGCGGCAATTGCGGTTAAACGCTGGCTGGAAGCAACAGGCACACCGGGCCGAGTGCGTTTGTATGGCACGCCAGCCGAAGAGGGCGGCTCGGGCAAGGTCTATATGACGCGCGCTGGCCTGTTTGAGGATGTCGACATTGCTATCCATTGGCATGCCGCCAGTGCCAATAGCGCGGCTGCCCGAACGACGCTCGCCAATCGGTCAGCAAAGTTTCGTTTTACAGGCGTTTCGGCCCATGCCGCAGCTGCGCCAGAGCGCGGCCGATCGGCGCTCGATGGGGCAGAAGCGATGAATATGATGGCCAATATGCTCCATGAACATATGGAGCAGGATGCGCGCATGCATTATGTCATAACATCGGGCGGTAATGCGCCCAATGTGGTGCCTGATTTTGCCGAGAACTTCTATTATGTCCGCCACCCCAATCCCAATGGCGTTGATGCCATATGGGAGCGGTTGGAGGCTGCCGCCACTGGCGCTGCCTTGGGCACTGGCACAAAGGTTGAATGGGAAGTCATCCATGGCAACAACCCTTTATTGGTGAACGAGGCGCTGGCCAAAATGATGGATCGCAAGCTGCGCTCGCTTGGCGGTGTTGACTATACCGATGAAGAAAGGGCTTGGGCGCAAGAGATTTCCAATTCGCTGGGGGAGGCTGCAAAGCCATTGGCAAGCGCCGCGCAAATTGTTCCTTATGGTAAGAGCCTTGGCTATGGCTCGACCGATGTTGGCGATGTCTCATTTGCGACCCCAACTGTCGGCGTGCGAACGGCCACTTGGGTCCCGGGAACCAGCGCGCATACATGGCAAGCGGTTGCTGCCAGCGGCCATTCGATAGGCTATAAGGGCACACAATTGGCTGCCAAAGCGATGGCGTTGATGGCCGTTGAATTGTTCACCAATCCGCAGCTTCGCGCAGATGCTCGCGCTGAATTTGATGCAGCACGCGGCGAGAATTACGAATATCGCTCGCTATTGGGTGATCGCGAACCACCGCTTGATTATCGCAAATAGGGATTACCTCAAAAAAGCGATTACGCGCGCTTAGCTTTTCAGTTGGGCTGCCATCATATCCATTGCGGGTCGGACAGGCGAAACATCATAACCGGCCTTTTGAGCGCTGGCGCTGATCGCCTCGGGCTCTGCGCCTAGGCTCGCTTGAGCAAGCGACCACAAGAGGGTCGAGCGTGTTCCGCTGCGACAAAAGGCGAGGGTCTTTGCCTGCGGATTGTCTTTCCCTAGCTTTGCAATGGCTGCGCTCATGGCTTCAAACTGAGGCTGGCTAAAGCCTGCCGATGTGACGGGGATCGCAAGATAATCGAGCCCTAAGTCACGGGCTGCTTGCTCAATTGCCGCGCCTTCAATTTGACCGGCCTCTTCGCCATCGGGCCTATTGTTGATGACAAGAGCCACGCCTTGCGCTTTGGCTGCCTCAAGATCGCTTGGCGCGATTTGCGGACTGGCGAGGAAATTGTCTGAAAGCTCGCGAAAATCGCTCATGATATTGAATCGTCCTTTAGCATAGATTGCGGCGCCAAATTGGTGCGCCATTTTTTGCAGCCTAGCACCCGATTTGGCAAATAACACGCGTCAATCATGGTTCGCAAAACCGGCGTCCAGCTGACAATCTGGCCCTTGTTAAAATGTCACAATCGCCTGATAGTAAGGCTCTGCGCGCAATTTCATTCGCTTACGGCGCAAATTGCGCTATGATAGGGAATCGGCGGGGCAGTTTATTTAGGTATTTCTGCTTCTTTCGCACAAACCGGGATGCAATGCAGCCTTCATCCTGGTGCGAATTTTGAAGTTTGGGCTGCACGAATTGGGATACCTAATTTACTATGGGTTACGACAGAGGTCGGCGTCGAGGACGCGATAAGCGCGACAGTTTTGGCGAAGATAATTTTGACCCGTTTGGTGGCTCGCCTGATGGCGGCAATGCAGGCGGTTTTGGCGGTAATGACCGTTATGACAATCGCGGCGGCCGTGGCGGCGGCGGCGGTGGCGGCTTCGGCGGCGACCGTGATCGCGGCGGCTTCAATGATGATCGTGGCGGCGGCTCTGGCGGCGGCGGCGGTGGTGGCGGCGGTTTTAACCGCATGCCAGCGCAAGTTGTTGGAACCGGCAAGGGCACCGTTAAATTCTTCAACGGCCAAAAGGGCTTTGGCTTCATCAGTCAGGAAACTGGCGGCGAAGATGTGTTCGTGCACATCAGTGCGGTTGAACGCGCTGGTCTTGAAGGACTTGCTGAGGGACAACAGCTTGAGTTCAATCTGGTTGATCGGGGCGGAAAAGTATCCGCTCAGGATCTGCAAGTTGTGGGCGATGTGATCGCTGTTGAGCAAAAGAGCAGCCCGCCCCAGCGCGAGCTAACCGGCGAAAAGGCCGTTGGCACAGTCAAATTCTTCAACTCGATGAAGGGCTTTGGCTTTTTGACGCGTGATGATGGCAACCCCGATGCATTCGTGCACATCAGTGCAGTCGAACGCTCTGGTCTTTCGGCAATCAACGAGGGCGAACGCTATGAGTTCGATCTCGAAGTTGACCGACGAGGGAAGCATTCGGCGGTCAATCTCGTCCCTGCTGCTAGTCAGGAATAATCGGCTCTTTTGATCAGAACCGGTTTTAACCAACAGCAGTAAGACGGCCGACCAGCCGAACATGAAATGGCGGTTCCCTTGGGGGCCGCCATTTGTGTTTCATGTGTCACTTTTCAATCCGCAACTATCAATTCTTTAGGAAAACCCATGTCCATTACGCCGCTCATGCCAGTCTATCCGCGCTGCGGTGTGCGCCCGGTTAAGGGCGAGCACTGCCATTTGATCGATGAGGATGGCACGCGCTATCTCGATTTTGCCAGCGGTATTGCGGTCAACCTGCTTGGCCATAGCCACCCCGGCCTGATTGGCGCGATCCAGCGACAAGCCGATACTTTGATGCATGTCTCTAATCTTTATGGCAGCCCTCTGGGCGAAGAGCTGGCTCAGCGTCTGGTTGATGCAACCTTTGCCGATACGGTCTTCTTCACCAATTCGGGTGCGGAGGCGGTTGAGGCTGCAATCAAGGCGGCGCGTGCTTATCATCAGCATGATGATGGCAATTCTGAGCGGACTGAGCTGATAACCTTCACCAACGCCTTTCATGGGCGCACGATGGCGACGATCAGCGCCTCTAACCAGACAAAAATGCACACTGGTTTTGAGCCTTTGCTGCCCGGCTTTCGCTATTGCGAGTTTGATGATCTGGCCGCCGCTGAGGCGATGATCGGCCCCAAGACGGCTGGCTTTCTGGTCGAGCCGATCCAGGGCGAGGGCGGCATTCGCCCTGGCAGCGATGCCTTTATTCAAGGGCTTCGCGATCTATGCGACCGCCATGATCTGATGCTTGTTTTTGACGAGGTGCAATGCGGCGTTGCTCGTACGGGCAAACTCTATGCCTATGAACATTACGGCATAGTGCCCGATATTATGGCCAGCGCAAAAGGGATTGGGGGCGGCTTTCCTCTGGGCGCCTGCCTCGCCAGCGAAAAGGCCGCGCGGGGCATGACCTTTGGCACGCATGGTTCGACGTACGGGGGCAATCCCTTGGCCATGGCGGCAGGCAATGCCGTGATGGAAGCGGTTGCCAATGACGCTTTTCTTGCTGAAGTCGAAGAAAAGGGAGAGCGTATGCGCGCTCGGCTCGAACAATTTATCGGCAACTATCCAGAGCTGTTTGATTTCGTGCGCGGCAAGGGTTTGATGCTTGGCCTGAGGATGAAGGTCGATAGCAGGCCGTTCTTTTTGCATTTGCGTGAAAACCACGAATTGCTCACCGTGGCCGCCGGCGATCAGACTTTGCGGTTGTTGCCGCCCTTGGTGATCGGCGATGCTGAGATTGACGAGTTCTTTGACAAGCTGTCTGCCGGTGCGGCGAGCTTCACCATCCCAGAGGGCTAAGGCGATGCGGCACTTTCTCGATTTGAGCGATGCGGGCGGCAATGCCATTGCTGCAATGATCAATGACGCTCTGACGCGCAAAGCGGCGCGCGCGCAAGCTGGCTGGCCCAAGGGAATGGCGGACGCAGATAAGCCTTTGGCGGGATGCGTCTTGGCGATGATCTTTGAGAAAAGCTCGACCCGCACAAGGGTGAGTTTTGACATTGCCATGCGCCAATTGGGCGGAAGCGTGTTGTTCTTGGATTCTGCTACCAGCCAATTGGGCCGGGGCGAGACGATTGCAGACACTGCCCGCGTCCTCAGCCGAATGGTCGATTGCATCATGATCCGTACCGATGACCATGAGAAAGCGCTCGAGCTTGCTCGCCATGCCAGCGTGCCAGTTATCAATGGTTTGACCGATCGATCGCATCCTTGCCAGATTGTTGCAGATCTTTTGACCTTGATCGAACACAATAAGGCTCTGCCAGGATTGGAAATGGCGTGGTTGGGCGATGGCAATAATGTGCTGCATTCCTTGCTGGAAGCCGCCGCTTTAATGAAGTTTAACCTGCGCATTGGCACGCCCAAAGGCTATGAGCCTGAGACAGAATTTGTCGAAATGGCTCGCGCGGCGGGATGCACTGTGACTTTGACGCAGGACGCTGCCGAGGCGGCCAAGGGAGCTGATGTTCTGGTCACCGATACTTGGGTTTCGATGGGGCAAGAGCATACTCACAATAAGCTTGCGGCGATGGCTCCCTTTCAAGTCAATGATGCCTTGATGGAGCATGCCAAGGGCGATGCTTTGTTCTTGCATTGCTTGCCAGCGCATGTCGGTGACGAGGTAAGCGAAGCGGTTTTCGAAGGCCCGCAATCGGCTGTTTTTGACGAGGCCGAAAACCGCATTCACGCTCAAAAATCTATTCTGCTGTGGTGCTTTGAGAAACTGGCCGCATAACGCCAAAAGTGCCTTACGCTTGATGAAAGCGAGAGGCGGCCCCATATGGAAAGCCCATGACTGCCCCTAAAGCTCAAAGCGCAACAACAAGCGAAACATTCGCGCAAAGTC
>CAZTFZ010000007.1:8178-26801 GCA_964613105.1 uncultured Porphyrobacter sp.
CAAGCGAAACATTCGCGCAAAGTCTGCTTGGCTTTACGATCCCCTCGCGCGAGGCGCGCGGACGTGTTGTGCGGCTCGACAATGTCCTCGATCAAATTCTGGCGAGCCATGATTATCCTGCGCCGGTCCGCCATCTTTTGGCCGAGGCCTTGGTGCTTACCGCTCTCATTGGGTCTTTGCTCAAAAATGATGGCGATCAAGTCACCATGCAGGCTCAAACCAAGGGCGGCGCAGTGAGCTTGCTGGTTTGCGATTTTCAGGGTGGCGCATTGCGCGGCTATGCTGATTTTGATGCGGAATTACTGGCAAAACTGGGTGCAAACCCATCATTGGCAGCCTTGTTTGGGGAGGGCTTTCTAGCGCTCACTTTTGACTTGGCTGAGAAGCAAGGTCGCTATCAAGGCATTGTTCCATTGGAAGGCGACAGTCTGGCTGACGCATGCGAGCTCTATTTTGCGCAATCAGAACAAGTGCCGACCTTGATGCGTATCGCTGTCGCTTCGCGCGGGACCATTTGCCAGGCCGCTGGCCTTTTGGCTCAGCATTTGCCGGACGGGGAAGAGGGGCGTGAGCGGTTGCACGCTCGGCTCGACCACCCAGAGTGGGAGCATGTGGCGACGATGGCGGGCTCAATTCGCCACGAGGAATTGCTCGATCCTAGCCTGTCATTGGAGGGTATCGTCTGGAGGCTTTTTCACGAGGAGGATGAGGTACGGACCCTGCCGGTTCTTCCTCTGACACGCGGCTGTCGTTGCACTGCCGCGCATTATCAGGAGGTCCTGACGCGCTTTTCAGAGAGTGAATTGGCTGAAATGCGCGATCCTGACGGGACTATTCCGGTCGATTGCGCGTTTTGCTCAAAAGAGTTCGCCATCACTGCCTGATGGGCAGTCTCTTAACGCTTTATCGATAAAAATACCCGGTTCATGCGATGTAAGGCATCGGTCATGTATAAGATGCATTACAAATCTTGGAAACGGCGAATTCTGGCGGATATAGAGTTGGAAATAGCTAAACTGCTCTCAAAGGCGCAAACAAAGGAAAGGCGCATTCTGATGAAAAACGCGATTTTCTCTGGAGTGGGATTGGTGGCGCTGCTGTGCAGCGCTGCTTGGTCTCTGGCGCCCGCTAGCGCTCAGGATGCGGTGTTGTCATTGCTCACCAATTTGGAACGAGGGCAATGGGAAGTTCGTTTTCGCGGGAGCGGTGAGACGACGCAGATTTGCCTTAGGACTGGCTATGAGCTGATCCAGCTTCGCCACAAGCAAGCCAATTGCAATCGCTTTGTGGTAGAAGATGGAGCGCAGCAATTGACCGTGCAATACACTTGCCCTGGCAATGGCTATGGCCGCACAAATGTTCGGCGCGAAACGAGTTCGCTGGTTCAAGTTGAAAGCCAAGGGATTGAAGGCGGCGCACCGTTTCAGTTTACTGGCGAGGCTCGCCGTGTGGGCAGTTGCTGAGCTATCGAGCTCAAAGCGGGCAAGCTTATGCCAACCCGCTCTTGTCTCATGAGCGCATTCATGATTAGCGCTTTGGGTTATGAGCATTTCAACTCCCACCAATAATGAGACCAGTGTTTTGTCAGCGCCTTCGCACAATCAGGCACGGCCAGCAGTCGTCCTCTTGTCAGGCGGGTTAGACTCGATGGTCACTGCCGCAATGGCTCAGGAACAAGGCTTTGCTGTCAATGCTCTGACTATCAATTATGGCCAGCGGCATATCCGTGAGTTGCAATCTGCCAAAGCAATCGCGGCGCGGCTGGGGATTGCCCGCCATATGACGATGGAGCTTGACCTACGCGGGTTTGGTGGGTCGGCTCTGACCGATGACATTGCCGTCCCGAAATCGGGTGTCGGTAATGATATTCCGGTTACCTATGTGCCGGCGCGCAATCTGATTTTTCTGGCTCTCACAACGGCTTTTGCGGAAACATGCGCGGCGCGTGACATCTTTATTGGCGTCAATGCGCTCGATTATTCGGGCTATCCTGATTGTCGGCCAGAGTTCATTCAAAGCTTTGCGGAAACCGCCAGATTGGGCACAAAACAAGGCGTTGAGGGGGAGGCATTTGCGATCCATGCTCCCCTCCAAACTCTATCTAAAGCGGATATTGCAAGAGAATGCATCAGGCTCGATCTGGATCCAGCGTGGAGCTGGTCGTGCTATGATCCAGCTCCTGAGGGCGTAGCTTGCGGCGCTTGTGATTCATGCCGACTAAGGCGCAAGGGATTTGCCGAAGCCGGGCTAACCGACACAATCGTCTATGCGAAAAGTGTACCTAACCTTTAGAGAAGCTTGCTTCGGACTCATTGCGCGCAGCGCGAGCTGAGCCAATATCTGCTGCAGTATCAGCAGAGTTTTAGCTGGCGACCATCACTCCGCAAGCGATACGGGGACCAGCCGCACCAGCCGGGTCACTACTTAAGTCATCGGGCCCTGCGTGGATCATGACCGCGGTCCCGTCTTCATCGAAAATATGTGGGAGCGCCTCCGAGCGAGGCGTGTCGATAAGCAGCGTCACACTCGCTGTCCCATCTGTGTCGACTTGTATATTGGGCAGATCCCCTAGATGTTTGCCTCCCGCAGATTGAGAGCCGTGGGTTTTGGCAAATGGGTTGAGGTGACCACCAGCGCTTTTGAAGTCTGGTCCTTCGCATAGGCCGATCGTGTGCAGGTGGAAGCCACGCTGTCCTGGTTCAAGGCCGCTTACTTCAACAGAAAGGCTGAGGCTCTCACCATCGGCTTGCAGCTCGGCGGTTCCTGACGAAGAGCCGTCGGCGAGTGAAATCTCGGCGAGCCCAAGTCGTTCAATTTCCGCTTCGGCCTGCGCTGCTGTTTCAGCCGGTGCATCACAGCCAGTCGATAGAAGCGCGAGGCTGATGAATGTGGCTGCGTAGCTCGCACGTACGATTTGATTGTTTCCCATGGCATGACTCTCTCATTTGCAAACAAGCTGGTCAATGCTGTCGTCAAGGAAAATCGAGAGGCGCAATAAAAAAGGGGCCGGATCACTCCAGCCCCTCTTTTCATTGTGTGTTGCGTTACTCTTAGAGACCAGAACCTGGACCGTAAGTGACTTCAACCCGACGGTTCTGCAGTTCGCGAACACCATCAGCGGTTGGCACGCGGTTCTGCGATTCACCGAAGCCTTGGCTTGCAATGCGACCGTCTGGAACACCGCGGGCAGTGAGATAATCACGTACCGAGGTGTTGCGACGCTCAGCAAGACCGAGGTTGTATGAAACCGCACCCGACCTATCAGCGTGACCAGCAAGCATAACGGCTGCCGCACCACAATTGGCATAAGCAGACACAGCGTTGTCGAGGATCGACGCAGCTTCTGGTGTAATGTCTGATTTATCCCAGTTGAAGAACACGATGTAAGGACCAGTCTCACAAACCGGCGCAGGTGGCGGCGGAGGCGGAGGCGGTGGTGGTGGTGGAGGCGGTGGTGGTGGAGGCGGTGGTGGTGCCTCTTCGCCGCCAAAGTTGTAGGTCAATGTACCCAAGAGAGAGTGCGAACGAACGCTATCTTCGAGTGAACGGCCCTGAACGTCGAGAACAGAAACGTCTTCCGCTGTGAACAAGCGATACTTAAGACCCACGTCCCAATTGTCGCTCAGCGGTGCGCGAAGACCAGCAAGCAGCTGCCATGCCAAGCCTGTGTCTGAATCGTCAACTGTAGACGGGCCAGCACCAAGCACTGCTTCAACGTTTGTGCGGGCTACGCCGACACCGCCGCCAGCAAAAGCTTGGATACCATCGTCATCACCAAAGTCGAACATGCCGTTCAGCATGAAGGCCAATGAACTAACACCGCCATTAGCAGGGAATGAACCTGAGCCTGGTGCGAAAACATTGTTGAAGGTCAAGCCGGTTGAGCCAGAAGTGAAAGATTCTGCGTTGAAGTCGCGATAGCTTGTTTCGGCTTCAAGCCGGAAGCCGCCAAAATCATAACCAACGAAGCCGCCGACATCATAGCCAGTATCCAGCTCGAAGCCATTTTCGTCAGCGCCATCATTGAGATCAAACTCAACATCTTGAACGATTGACGGACCAGCTTCGACGCCGATGTACCATTGGCCATCGCGCGCGAGGGCAGGCGACGCAAGGGCTGTTGAAGCCATCGCCATTCCCAAAACGAGTTTCCGCATTATATGTATCCCCTTAATTGCGAATATTTTTTAAAGCCACCGAGAAGCATGTCCTCTAACTTTTCCCCCGTTCTGTGGCAAGCAGACAATAACGATAACTGTTGCAAGAATGTCGCGATTAGACCGACCTTTGCCACCTCTTGCCGCAAAAAAACCTAATGAAGCGCAGCAGAGGCAGCCTTTTTGGGTTGGATACTTAGGTTTGCGGCAGAATACCGTGGGCTCTAAGCGTCGCTAGGATTGCGTCAATAGAAGCGCGTGCTTCGCTATCAATATTTGTTCCTCCGGTAGGGTTTTCCAACGCCGCAGCCGCTTGCCAGCCCTCAGCGTAAACGCGGATGAGGTTCGTTTGTCCGTCGCGGATTGTCATACCGTCGCGTGGTTCGACAAAGAACCATTGATCGCCTTGCCAAATGGCGAGGGCTTCATCCCTTTCGGCCCATGCTCCGCCTGGCGAAGGGCCAACCAAATAGCTATCGCCAACAACAGGAGACGCTGGCGGTTCCGCAAGCTCAGCCAAAACGACCGGGTGGAGAAGGGCATCGATCATCGCGAGCGCCTCATTCACAAAGAACTCTTTTTGCGCCTGCCCTGCAAAAAGCAATGGCAAGCCAAAACGAGCTGAGGAAGATGGAAAAGTCACTGGTTCGGCCATGGGGAGTTCCTATAAATTCAATGAGATGGCGAGGATTTTGGAGCGGTTTGAGCGCAGTCAATCAAGGGTCGTCAGGAACAGCGGATCAGAACGAGCAAAGCTGCCGTTTTGTCGGACCCAAAGAGCTTGACCAGCTTGCAAGCCGGACAATTGCGCAGCGATATCGCCAAGAACCAATTGCGCTTCTGGCTTGTCGAGCTGCCATTCCATCAATGGTGCTTCAATGGGGCCGATGCCCAATTGATAGCTTTCCGATTGTTCGACCAGCGGCACTTCCACCTCATCTTGCCAGCTCCAACTTCCGCGGGCTCGGCGGGTCCAGCAAACGTGTAGGCTCCCGGGTTGCGGATAGGAAAGCCTGGGGTGAACGGGCGTCAAAGGTTTACGAGATCCGCCAGCATTCTCAATTTCGGCGATGACAGGATCGGTTTCAGCCAAGCCAATCGCTGCAATGGCATCGCTTGCTGGGTCAATTGGGCTGTCCGCAAGCGGGGTTAGCCGGTCGTCCAGTAAGGTAACCGGCGTGCCAATTGGGTGCTCTGTTTGAGCTTTGGTTTCGCTGCCCCCGCGCCCTCTCAGAAGGCCTGTAAGGACCCATGAGCCAGGTTCTTCCTCTCGAGCATCGGCAAATTGGATGATTTCCTCGCCTATCAAAACTCTATTGGCCCCGGCAGCCAGTCTTGCGGCGCTAGCTGGTTCAAGCTGCATATCCGCGCTCGCCAATGAGACTTGCAATTGGGCTGATTTGTGCATCAGGAGAGACTGTGAGGGGCTAAGAACACTTTGCGTCTCCCCGACAATTGCTCGCGAATTTGGCGCTAGTGATAAATCGGTAAGCGAGCCATTGCTCGATGCGAAAAGCCTTGCTCCTGCCCAGCGCCCTTCCTCGGCGCTGACAGCCACAAAGACCTGCGCCGTATTCGCATTGCCAAATCCGTCCCAAGGCAGCTCGAATGCGCGCAGCAGGGTTGCAGCAGGAAGCCGGTCCAGCGGCAACCATGCCGCCCCTGCATCCGTCGGCCCAGTTGCCGAGGGCGACAGCGGATGGCGAGCAAGCTCAAGATCAATACCGCCAGAGCGCCATTCCCAAGCTTCGATCCGCCACAGGCCCTGCCGGTCTTCAATTCGGACCAAATCTCCGGGGCCAAGATTGGGATCAAGCTCTGCTGTACGCCAGAGCATTTTTTCGCCAGCGTAATCGCGCCTATGAGCGATGGCTTGGGCTAGATTGCGAGCATCGCTTGCGCTAAAGCTGGCGGGAAACTCCAGCACTTGAGAGCCATTGCGCGGCGAGCGACCGGAACTGCGTTGAAGGCCGGGCTGATAGTCGCGCGCTACATCATAATAGCGAATGGTCATTGCTTCGCGCCCTGATGCCCCGCTGCGCGCATCATTGGTCCCGGATTGTTGACCAAATTCGCCTTCTTCCCAAGCCGCTGCTTGGCTCAATTGTGCAGGCTCAGCGCCATTGTTGGCAATGACTGGGGCAATTTCCAACGGCAGCTGGCCATGCTTGACGGCCAGTGGCCCGGCTGTGTCCAGCAATTGCATTATTTGGCGCGCTGAGCCGGTCTTGTAAGAAAAGCCTTCCATGCCAAGTGGAACAAGTTCTGACCCTCCGGTCGCGTCAGCCAATTGCAGGACATCCTTGGCCAAATCCGCTCCTGAGCCAGAGAAAACCTCAAACGTAATGGCCGGAATGCGATTGCCGAAATCCGCCAATTGCAAATCTTCAAAGACCACATAAGCAAGGCCCCTGTGGGCCGGACATTGAGCGCCCAAATCCGCGGCGAGCAAAGGGTCCACATCTTGGTCTTTGTGGCCGGTGTAAATGCGCAAAGTGCCACCAGTTTTTAAGTCTCCTGCCTCTCCGCGCAGCAAATTTCCATCCGCCCAGATCCTGCCGATCGCATCGATAGGCCGGGCTGAAATGGCAACCGCAAGAGATGCTGAATAGCTGTAAGTGGTCGTCTTGGGCTGACCCTTTCCGCCGCTCGTATCGCTGCTTTCTTGAAAATCGGTCGCCCAGATTATCGAGCCTGCGGTTCTTGTTCGTCCATAATGACGGGCAAGCGGCTGGCCATAGCTAGAGGTTGAGACCGACAGTTCTTCTAATCGGGGGCCTTGCTGAGCACCCGCGCCGAAAACTTCAGAATCGATGGCTTGCCCAAGAAAAGTGCCAACTGCGCCTCCCAAAGGGCCGCCGATCAACGTGCCAACGGTTCCTAAAACTAGCGTTGCCATGAATTTTCCTTTTCTGAACCGGCCAAGCGCCAACGCGCGCACAAGCGCCATGGCAAGGGTCCGGGCTGTTCGACGATTTTGCGCAAGGCTGCATGGGCATGCACAAAGCGATTGGGCGCTATTGCGACAACCAAATGTAACTGCGCTGGGCCCGGCTCGACGAGGAGTAGGTCTCCTCTTTGAGTTTTGCCAAGGCACGGCACAAAGTTGTTTGCTTCTGCTTTGGTAAGCAATGCCTCAATTGCGGTTTGGCGCAGGAGATAGGGGCCAATTTCGGCGTAGGGCAGGCCAGCATTTTGCAATGCGAGCAACACCAACCCAACGCAATCAAGCCCGCTGCGAGGATCGCGGCCATGCAAGCGAAAGCGTGTGCCAACCAAGGCATGGGCCGAGGCTGCAAAGCGTTCGGATGCTTCACTCATCGCGGCACTGGATATTGTGCGATCAGATCATTTCCTGGCAGGAATGGCTCACCTTGAAAGTTCACTGCGTTTTGAAACCGGTTCGCACAGGTTGAAATCGTGTGGTCGCAACCCTGTCTCAAAAGCGCCATTTCGCCTATTTCAACCCCTTCGAGCAGCGGTTGATCAAGCAGCAATTGCCCTGATGCTTCACCGATGATCGCAAAGGTAAAGCCCACTTGAGGCCCAGCCAAAAAGCGTATTTCTCCATCCACATAGTCGCTAGAGGTAGCAGCCGAAGTCGTCACGGAATTCTGATCAAAATCAACCCCGGTAATGATAACGCGCTTGGTAAAACGCCTTGCCGATAGGGTGCATCCTTGGTCACAGAACCTTGCTCTGCACGTGGGACTTGTCCGGTCCAGAGGGTCAATATCAAGGTCTGCTTTTGCCGAGTTCAATTCAGCCGAAAAACCACCAGCCTCGCGCGACACACTGCCGACCGAACCTCGGTAAAGCACGCTATGCTCAAGCGTTTCCCAATCGATAGCGCCAATGGCAATGCGTGCAGAATCAAATCGGCCAGCAGCAAGATCGCTTGCCGCAATCGTGTCATGGCTAAGGGCGCCTTCTATTTCGGCTCCATCATCGTTCAATTGCGCTGTTCGGCGGATTGCTGACGGCACCATTCCGGGCGCTGCTCTATGAAGCAGGCCATCGAACCAGAGGTCGCGATTGTGCGAGGTAAAGCCAAGCGCGACGCCATCGCGGCGCAGGATTTGCCAGAAGCTTGCGACTGTATCGACGGGGCGATCAAAAAAGACCCGGCTCATACCGCCTCGCGCAGTTCAATGAGAGGCACGCTGGGCGCTTCGCCAACAGCAAAATCAAGCCCGCTAATGTCGAGGCGGTCCTCTGCAAATCGCACTGGCACGTCAAACAAGAAACCGGCCCTGATTTGCACGCCTGCGGCCGGTGCATGGCCCAAGGCTATGGTTCCGCCTTCGCCCAAAACCCAATCGGAATTGCTGATGCCATCAAGGCTCACAACGACACTGGAGGCATCTGGGCGAGTGATCCGCCGCGCTTGCTCGCCATAGCTTTTGATGAGGGGAAATGTCGAGGTCAGCCCATCCCCTTCGCCGATCAGTTGATCGTCATGAGTGGGTGTTCCTGTCATAGCATTTGAGCTAAAATCATAGGGGTCGCGCAGGCGAAATCCCGTGGCGGGGCCATGACGTGCTCTGAAAAATGCGATGAGGATGCCAAGCTCTGTTTCAGAGCGAATGCCGGGGCCGACATCATAGCGCATGCGGGCATCCGACCATAAAGCATTGCGGCGTTCGAAACCCGAGGCTGTTACCGCGACCGTGGTTGAAAATTCTGGGCTAGCAGAAGCGTCACTGCCCAATGCGAGCGGATAGCGCAGATCGTCAAAATCATTCACGTCATTCTCCAAATCTTCACTGCCAAATGGCGCAGGCAAACGAGTGTATCCATCGCGCACAACCTGCGGCAGTGCCCAAACATATCGGTCTGCAATGCCGCGAGCGCGCGCTTCATCAAGGCCTGCGTCAATCCGCCGCCAATAGCTGTCAGCGTCCTCGGCTAGCAGGACAAAGCCTGATAAATAGTCCTGCAATTCGCGCGGATAGCCGAGCCGCAAATCTGCCTCTGCGTAAGCTTCGCGGCGCAAAGCCTCGACGCCGCTCGTAAGCCAATCATAGTCTTCAAGCTGAAGGCGATCGAAAGCGGGATAAGCCCAACCAATCGGCAGATTCATCCGCTTCAATTCGGGCATTTCCTCGTCGAGAATTGTCGGCGTGAAGGCCAGCAATAGGATTTCAGCCGGGCCTGTCGCGCTTGCTCGCACAGCCGCCGCGAGCGCGGCCGTCGAGGCGGCCAAAAGCGCGCCAGCCGCATCCAGCAGATCGGTCTGGGCAAGATCCATCGGCTCGCGCATATCGGTGATGACCACGGGATCGCCGCCAAATGCAGTAAGAGCTGCTGCGTCGTAAATGCACGGAGCCTGCGTGCCGGGCTGAACCCACCACCATGGCTCGCCAATTTGGAACAAGACTGGATGGCCAGCAGCTTCCGCGAGGCTCACGAAATTGCCAGCAACCGAATGGAGGAAGCCCATCGCCAAGGCGTTTGCAGGCGAAAGCAGCGCTGAGGGCGGGACCCACCCTGTGCGTGCAGGCGCTCCATCATAGGCGATCTGTTGCCAAGCTGTGGGGCAGTTTTCCGCAAACAACTCGTATGACAAAGACACAATCGGCGTCATTTGCGCTTCTGATAGCGCCTCAAAATAGCGCTCATGCCAAATTCTGGCAGGCTCGCACAAAG
The DNA here is from genome assembly GCA_964613105.1 of uncultured Porphyrobacter sp. Classification (GTDB taxonomy): domain Bacteria; phylum Pseudomonadota; class Alphaproteobacteria; order Sphingomonadales; family Sphingomonadaceae; genus Erythrobacter. The sequence continues at coordinate 17,985 of CAZTFZ010000007.1, forward strand.
CGCCATCGTCCGCTGCCAACAGGCGCCCGGTATCTTCGCCAACGCCATTTTCTAGCCTGTAGAAATGGCTCATTCCGACATAGTGAACAACGCGGCCGCGATAGCCCAAATGCTCGATATTGCGCACCAGCCGTTCGGGCGTTTGGTTGAAGCTATCGTCATAGGCTGTTGCCATATGTTCGCCATGCGGAGGCACCATGATGTCGCCCGTGGTCAGCATTGCGTGGTCGCCGTGACAGGCAATCTCGCTAAGCTCAGCCCAACCATCGACCCGCGCAGCCAAACGCTCCGTACTGCCCGCCTCATAGCCTTGGGGAACGAGCGAGATAAACATGCGGTCGATATCGCTTGGGTGGATCAATTCACCGGGCAGACCAAAGCCCGATTCAAGCTCGCTAAACCGCAGAGTGATAGATGCGTCTTCTGGCGAGCCCTCGGCATAATTCCAGAGGCGGATATACCATGCGCGCGGCTGCCCATTGGCATCGCGCCCTTCGATCGTCAGCGTCGGGCCATGCGCAACATCGAGCGGCAAAACCCCGTTTGAACGCCACCGGAAGCTAAGAACCGTATGGGCATAATCGCGCCTGGTTTCATAGCTGAGCAGCGGGTGATCCACCGTGTCTTCGCTCTCCCAGATTAGGCCAGCAAGCTCGTTCTTATTATGAAATTCGCAATCGACCCTAAGGCCCTGTGCGCCTTGGGTGACAACGCTGGCCATCATTGGGCGCGGGAAGTTGACCATCCAAAAACGCGGATCGAACCGTTGGATTGCATCGGTATCTTGCCCATTGCGGTGTCGGGCGAGCCAAAAAGCCATCAGATATGCTCCCTTTTAAAAACGCGAGATTTAAGAGGCGAGCGCGCGGCGAACCGCGCTGGCGACTTGGCGGCTGGACCTTTGCAAGGCTTGCGGCGCGCTTGAGCCGCGGTCTGCGGCGAGATTGATCGCGACGCGAACATCGCGCCTGCTGCCTGCTTGGCTGCTGCCACCTGTCTCAATTCGGCCAGCGCTTGTCGGAACGAACAATTCAGGCCCGCGCTCGCCCACCACAAAAGGTCGACCTGGCGATACATCACCGCCGATCGCGCGGCCCGGCAGTCCGAACAAAGCGCCAAGCGATGCTGATAGGATTGAGCCAAGCCCGCCGCTGTTGCCGCTGCCCGTTTGACCGCTTCCGCCAAGAAGGTTGCCAAAGCTCACTTCCAAAGCTTGCGCTGCAATGGCTTGCAATGCGTCCAATCCGACCCGTTTCAGATCGTCAAAGCCAAGGCTTCCTCGCCGCAAAGCGGAAACTAGGCCGCTTTCTAAGACAGACCCTGCCTTGCTAAAACCATCGAGCAGATTGCTGTCAAAATCGCTGCGCATTTGCGCCATGTCCTGACTAAATCCGCTGGTGTCTGCGCGAATGGATACGAGCAGCTCATCAAAATCATCATCCATGTGTTTCATCCTGTTCGATCAGACGGCGAATTTCGTCATGTGTGGGAGGGGCGCTGCCATCACCGCCATCGCTCATGGCTAAGGCGAGATCAGCGGGCGTTGCTGACCAAAATTCATTGGGACGCCAACCGAGGCCCTTGGCGGATAGGCCGGCCAAAAGGCTTGCGCGCTCCGCAAAGGTTTTGCTCATTCGCTGCCGCGCAAAATCTCAGCCAAAATGGTCCGCAATGGCCCGGTGCAATTGGCGAGTCCCGCTTTCAAAACGGCCTCGCCAACTTCCTCGCGGGTGATGCTTTCGCGCGCTTCGAGGCAGTGCCAAAAGAGGCTGGCCATTTCGGAAAGGCGCAAGTTTCCTTCGCCTGCCCGCTCCACCAATGCGAAAAGCGAACCCAAGTCTTCTTCAGCGCAGACAAGAGCGTTGAAACTGGGCCGCAAAAGATAGGCTTTGCCGCCAATCTCAAGCGTTGTTTCGCCGCGCAAGGGATTTGCAGCAGGCCCAGCGATACCGCTCATGCTGGGGCAACCACGCCAGAGCTTTCCAATTGCAACGAATACGTCCGCTCGCCATTGAAGTCGCCAGCGTAATCGAGCCGCTGGACAAGGAACTGACCACGCAGCCGCGCGCCATCTTCAAATGACAATTCATAGCCGTCCAATGTCCCTGCCAAAGCATGGGTGCGCAGAGAATTTTCAGCCACGCTATCGAGGAAAATGCCGCTCGCTGAAACCGAGACAGAGCGCGTCCCAGCGCCCGAGAGCAAGTCCCGCCAGCCAGCCGATTCCTTGTGAGTGATAACGACAGTGTCGCCATTGATGGACATTTGTGTGGTCCGAAGGCCGGCGACTGTTTGATAATTGGCGGGGCTTTCACCGTCGCTAATTTTGAGGAGGAAGGCGGCGCCTTTTTGAGCGGTCATAATGGGTTACTCCGTTGAAGTGTCGAGGAGGCGGAAACGGTATTCGAGCAGCACCGCGCGCAATGCGCGGGGCCGCTGTTCAGCGCGGCTGCGCAGAAATTGTGTGACGACGATGCGATAACCGGCCTGCGAAGGGGCAAGCGTCGCGATGCGCTGTTCAATGCGGGCCACATTTGCGGCCATGGCGCTGTTTTGATCGTGGCGATCGACCAGCTCCAAGGCGATGCGAACCTCGCGCCCTGGACCGGATTTAGTGCTCCAATCAGTGCTGGCGCTGGTGGCGATTGTGATGATCGGCGGAGTGCCCTCAATCGGGCTTTCTTCTGCGATCACATTGATATTGGCCGACAGCATTGGATCAGCGCTGAGCCAATCGATTAGGGTCTTGCGAAAAAGACTTTCCATGGCGTCACTCTCCTGTGCCGAAAAGGGGCCACAGATAGTCAGCCGAACGCCATAAGCGTGCCGCGGTCCTATGGCTGGCTAGCCTCGTTTTGATGCGCTGCTGGGCAAGCCTTTCGGCCTTTTTTGTCAGGGCATCGGTGAGGCGCGGCAGGTCGCTTTGCGGCGCGCTCACAGTCTGATCTGCCGATGCGGGCGCCACAATGCGGCAACCGAGGCAGGGGGCTGGGCCAGCGGGCCGCTGTCGCGTTCGCGATAGTTATGCGCTGCCAGTCGAATAAGGCCGTGCCGCAGGTCTGCGGGCAATGCCTCCCACCCATCCGCTGTTTGCGCTGATACGCGCGTCACTAGGCGGGTTTTTGAGGTGGGTTTGCGAAGCCGAATTGTCATTGAGCCATCGGCTGCGATGCAATGTTCATAGTCGCTATCAGCCAAGGGTTCGCTTAGGCCCATGGCATCGACCAGCCGCGCTTCAAGCACGGTAACGATGGGGCGGGTTGTAAGCTTTTGCCAGCTGGACGATGCACTGATCGTTTCGTCATAGACTGTGGCCAGCAGAGTTAGGCCGGTGAAATTCTCGCACAGGGCGTGGGCCGAGTGCAAAATCTGTTCGAGCAAGCCATCATCGCGCGAAACCGTGATCGACAGGAACTGTTTAAGCTCATCGAGTGGGGCACCTGCGAGTGAGGGATGGGACACTATTGTCCGCACCATACGGGTCTCCTGTCGCTATCGAGGAAAGGGAAGAAAAAGGGGGCCTGCCCGCATCAGGAGAGGGGGCTCTGACGCGGGCAGGCAAGGGCAGTGGTTGCGGCGAGGCAGACCCGCCGGGATCAAGCGCTAGATAGCTGCTTGTCCGAGCGGGGAGGGGAATGCCGCAAGCGCGCCCTTATTCCTCGATTTTGAGCAGTTTGATCGCGTTTGAATCGAGCACTTGGCCGCCAACACGCTTCGTGGCGTAGAAATGCACGAAAGGCTTATTGGTGAACGGATCGCGCAAGATTTGCGTCGCTGTGCGTTCGGCGATCAAATAGCCATGGCGGAAGTTGCCGAAAGCGATCGGGAATGCGCCCGCTTCGATGTCGGGCATGTCTTCTGCTTCGACCACAGGATAGCCAAGCAAGCGATCGGGCTGACCTTCGACGAGGCCAGGCTGCCACAAGAATGCGCCATCAGCGGTTTTGAGCTTGCGCACCTGAGCCAGCGTTGCCGAATTCATCACAAAGCTAGCGCCTTGGCGGTGGCCAGACTTCATGGTGTGAACCAGATCAATCAACCGAGCATCAGGGTTGGCATCAAAGCCAAAGCTGTCGCCAGAACCGACATATTGCAGCGTGCCAAAGGCGCGCGCGCCGTCAGCAGCAACCGAGTTAGGTGCGGTCAAAAAGCCCTCTGGCTGATCATTGCCAGTGCCGCCAACGAAAGCCGCGCCTTCTGCACGGGCAAATTCCATGGCCACTTCGCCAGCAAGCCAGCTTTCAAGGTCAAAACCTGCATCATCGAGCATGGCTTGGCTGGCCGCTGGGTTGGCATAAAGGTCACCGGTTGGTGGAGCGATTTCAGCCATTTCTGGCGTTGCTGTCTCGGGGCGGCCAGCGGTTTCGCTGACCCAGCCGCTGGCAATACCGCCGGTTGAAACAAGCTTGCGATAGCCAGCGCTGCCAGTCTGCACGACCTGAGCAAGCGAACGGATTGGGCTGATTTCAGCCAGCTCGCGGGCGATCATAGCATCGATTTGCTGCGGGACGGCATAGCCACCCTCGCTCGAAACCGTGCCATTGATCGATTTGACTTCGGCCTCATTGCCGCGGCGCAAATAGCCATCGACGAAGCCTTTGACTTCCGCTTTGTCGCTTGCGCTTTCGCCGCCGCCAATAGCAGGGCGAACAGCTGCGCGTCCGATCTTGTCTACCCGCGCTTTCACTTCATCGACATCGCTGCGAAGAGCACCAATATCGGCCTCTGCTTTGTCTTGGCGGGCAACAATGTCAAAGCTCTCTTCAAGAGCGTCGGTCGCTTTTGGGGTAGTCTTGGTTACACTTTCCATAGGGTCATTCACCTTTCTTCAGGGGTGTGCTGGATTGCCTTGGGGGCGGGCACAAAAAAGGCCGCCACAAGGGCAGCCGGGTTTCAAAATTGAGATTTTTGGTAAGGGTAGTTCAGCAAGAGATGGATGCGCGCCTAGCCGCCTTTATGATGCACCCTTGCGCCATGCTGGAGCGGGTGGGTCACAAGGCTCACTTCGAACAGATCGATTTCGGCCAATTCGCGGCCTTCATGTGTTCGGCGAAAACTGCGAGCGCGATAGCCAAAGCTGAGGCCATTGACCGTGCCTTGGCTAAGCATAGCAGCGGCTCTGCTCGAGGCATTGGTGAGCCGAGCAATGACTCTTAGGCCGCGCTCGTCTTCCTCGGCCTTTTCGACCCAGCCAATCTGTTGCTCTGGGCTGTGTTGCCAGAACAATGGCAGCGAGGAAGTTCGTTCGGCCAAGCTGCGAGCAAAGGCTCCGGGCAAAATTACATCGCGAGCGCCATCGGGCGTTCCAAAAAGCGCGGCATAGCCAGCAATGCGGATTTCTGCGTTTGGCGTTGTTTTGGCGTCGCTCATGTGATCAGCCTGCCTGCGCCTAGGCGCACCGCAATGCCGATGAGCAGCAAGGCCAAAGCCCCGCGAACCAGCCAGTTGATCGCCGCTTTCCAAGCGCTGGCCTTCGCATCGCGCCAAGCTGACAACAGCTCGCGCAATTCGTCAATATCGTCTTGGGCGCTTTCGTCACCAAGTCCCAAACGTTGCAGGACACGGCTCGCGCCAATCTCGCTGGATTCTTCAACGACGGCGCGCAAAGTCACCAAATCGCCGCCTTCGCTTTCGGCTTGAGCGATCAGCCGGGCGAGCATTTCTTCGCGGCTCATGACCGGTTCTCCTTACTGCTTGGTTCAGCTGCGCTTGCTTCTTCAGGCGGCAGCCCAAGGATAGCGCGCTTCTCATTTCCGCTGAGGAAATCAGCATCGTTCACTTGCGACCAAAGCCGCTCGCGATCTTCTGCAAGCGCTGGGATCTGATCAGGGTCAATCTCGAGGCTGGCATTGGGGAACCACGGCTCAAGCCCGCCCTTAAGGCCATCGAGCAAGCGTTTTGTGAGCGGCAAAAGTGTAAGCCGCCACAGCGCTCTATTGGCCTCGCGATAGTTGGAATAGGTGTTGTCGCCGGGTAGGCCCAAAAGCATCGGCGGAACGCCAAAGGCCAAGGCAATATCGCGGGCTGCGGCTGATTTAAGCGTCGCGAAATCCATATCCGCTGGGCTCAAAGACATGGATTGCCACGAGAGCCCCCCTTCAAGCAGCATTGGCCTGCCTGCATTGCTGCTGCCTTGATAGGCCTGGGTTAGTTCTGATTTCAGCCGATCAAATTGCTCGGTCGACAGGCCTGCTGCATCATCCGAGGCATAGACCAATGCGCCCGATGGCCGAGCGGCATTGTCGAGCAAGGCTCTGTTCCATTCGCTCGCGGCGTTGTGAATGGAAACGGCGTGATGGGCGGCCGCAAGGCAGCCTGCGCCATAATGATCATCGCTTGGATGAAAGGCCTTGAGGTGCACGATTTGCGGCCAGCCATTGTCATCTTCCAGCGCGATTTTGACCGTCTGCTCGTTCAAGCGATACTCAAAAGCGGCAGGCCATCCATCTGCCCCTGCAACAATCGAGACACGGTCCGGCCTAAGCGGGAAAAGTTCAACCGGATTGCCAGCGCCATCGCGCATGATCTGCACATAAGCATTGCCATGCAAGAGCATTTGAGCGGCAATCACTTCGAGCAAAGGCTGCGTGCCGCAAGACGCGTTGACGAGCGAGGACAAAGCCTCATCCTCGATCACGACAGGCGCTCCGCCAACCCCTTCGGCGATGATCCGAACTGCCCTTTGGGCGATGGGGTTGGAGATGTAAGCCTCTTGAACGGCGCAATTATAATCAAACGGCTTAGCTGCGCCGACTGCGCCTACGGCACTTGCCCAAGATGGGAAATAGCCGTTTGCGATAGGCGCGCGATTTTGGCCTGCGCCCTTAAAGGCGGAGGCAAGATTGGTAAGAAAGGACATAGATTTTCCTCTTGTGACCGCTTGCAAAGCGCGGCTAGTCGAGGCTCCGCACTTGCGGAGCGCTTGTTTTGGTCAACATCAATTCGCTCAAAGCCCAGACCAGGGCATCGGCTCTGTCAGGGCTGCGGCCTGGGCCTTGGTAATCACCGCCTGCGATTAGCCCGCAAAGCTCGTCTTCCAGCGGGGCAAACATGCCGCAATGGCGCACTCTGCCCGCTTCATAGAGCGCTGCGACTGGCTCTGCCCGGGCCACTTTGCCGCGGCTGGCATGGACCAGCTTAACCGGCAGAGCGATTTCAGCGGCGCGCATCACGCTCTCCACCATGGCGCCGCCCTGATTGGCCTCTGCAATGACTCTATCAGCGGACCATATGCGCCAGGTCTCTGCGACCCGCCGCGCCCAGCTTTCGGGCGATGCCTTGGCGATTGTGGCGTCGGCAAGCACGCGGGCTATTCCGTCATGCCCAAGAGCGACCACCACAATCCCGCAAGCGTCCCCATGAGCACTGGCCGGAGGGTCAACCCCAATCACGATGCGGGCCGCTGGCATCTCGGACGATGTTTCGCGGCAATGTTCCAGCAGGCCGCGGGTCCACAGCGCTCCTTCTAGATCGTCGAGCAACTCGCCTTGCAATTCTTGGCGGGCGAGCAGGCTGTTGCCAAATTCCCGCTCCATCGTGTCGAGAAAACGGCTGGGCAAATTGGCGCTATTGTCGGTGGTCGCACCTCTGGTGATGACGACTTCGGCATTGTCTTCTTGCGCGGTTAAGCGCTTGATCAAGGGCACGGCTCGCGGCGTGCTGGTTGCGCAGATTTTCTGCGCTTGGCCAAGCCTTAGCCCCATCAAAAGGTTATCCCAGCAACGGGCCGCACGGTTGTGGGCGTTGTTCCATTTGGCGATCTCGTCGCACCAAGCATGGCTGTGTTGCGGCCCGCGCAGGGATTCTGGTTCGCCAGCAGAATAGAGCGTTGCTTCTGCGCCATTGGGAAAGCGCAGGCGGCGCAAGCTCGGCTCGTAAACCGGCATTCGTTCTTTGGGGCAGATGGCAAGCAATCCGCTTTCGCCTTCCACCATGATTGAGCGGGCTTCTGAAAGGCTTGCGCCCACCAAAGCTATCCGTGCAGAGCCATCGCTTTCAGCAACCGAGCGAACCCATTCAGCGCCAGCTCGCGTTTTGCCAAAGCCGCGTCCGGCCATGATCAGCCAAATGCGCCAATCGCCATTTGGTTCGAGCTGGCCTTCATGGGCCCATAATTTCCAAACATGCGCCCATTCATTAAGCTCTGACTGGTCCAGGCTCTCGATCAGGGCGCGGCGCTGTGCAGGCGATGCTTGCGTTAAAATTTCAAGCAATGCCTATGCCTCGCCGCGACGTTTGGCTTGCATTTGCTTGCGCATTGTCTCGACCTTGCGTTCGATCGAAGCGCTGACGATGGCGGCGCTAACATTGGCTTTTGCAGCGCGGTGCTTTGCTGCACTTTCATTGTGAGCAGCGAGCAGACGCAAGGACACCGCATTGTCAAATTTGCGTGTGCTGCGTTTGGCATCTTTGGCAGGTGTCAGTTCGCCTTGCCGCAAGCGGCAGAGCAATTCCATTTCCAAATTGTCATAGCCTTCGCACAGGGCCGCCTGCCAGTCGCGGGCGAAATCTTCATCTTCGCGGCGAGTGCGATAGACATGCGAGCTTGAAACATTGGCGGCTTTCGCTGCCGCCCGGACATTAGAAGTGTCGGCCAAACCGGCCAAAAAAGGCTTGCGCCAAGATTGGTTGTTTGGCGGTGAGATTTGAACAAGAGAAGTGTTCTTTGTGGTCCCCAGCTTGGTCATAATAAAGTCCTCGCTGATAAGGTTGTAAAACAAGAAAAGGGCCGCTCGCGAGAGCCGCCCCTTTTCAATCCGATCCCGAATTCACATCGGTGCTTTACGAATCACACTATCGCGATGTTCTCTTTATCTA
>CAZTFZ010000008.1:0-23692 GCA_964613105.1 uncultured Porphyrobacter sp.
ACTAGCCGATATTGGTTATCGCATCGCATTGGCGATCATCGCCTTGCATTCCAAGCCTTAGGGCCTGCATTCGCTGCTCGCTGGTACCATGGGTGAAGCCCTCGGGCTCTACCCTCTGGCCAGCATTGCGTTGCAGAGTATCGTCGCCAATGGCAGCGGCCGCGCGCATGCCTTCTTCGACATCGCCTGCTTCAATCAGGTCGCGATTGCGGCCAGCCCAAACGCCCGCATAGCAATCGGCCTGCAATTCCATGCGCACTTGCAATTGGTTGGATAGGCGCGGGTTTTGCGCCTGCGCACTGCGGATTTGCGCTGAAATGCCAGTGATGGTCTGGATATGGTGGCCATATTCATGGGCGACGACATAGAGCCTTGCAAAATCGCCGCGCTCGCCCGCCATTTGTGCGAGCTGGTCGTAAAAGCCGACGTCGATATAGATCGTCTCATCAGCCGGACAATAAAACGGCCCCATGCCAACAGAGCCTGTGCCGCAGCCAGTGTTGAAGCTCCTGCTGGTGGCAAAGTTCAAAGTTGGCTGCTTAAAGCCCACACCCTGCTCGGCGAAAATCTGCTCCCAAGTGCTGTTGAGCGAGCTGAGCGCATTGCAGGTTTCCAAAGCATATTGGTTGGCGTTGCAAATGCTCTGCTCGTCCTGCGCCGATGCCGGGGCTTGCTGGGTTTGCTCGGTTCCGCCTTGCTGCATACCGCCAATGGTCGATGCTGTTTGAATGGGGTCCAATCCAAACACGAAATAGGCGACCGCTGCGATCACAATGGTTCCGCAACCCATTCCGCCTGCGCGTCCGCCGGGAACTCTGCTGCCGCGCCCTGTTGTGCCGACCTGAATGTTGTTCGTATTGAATGGATTGAGCCGCATTGTATCCCCCTAGAACGCTCGTCAAACTGGACAGTAGAGCCAAATGGGGCGAAAGCGAAAGCCTTGTTTCACAATTAGGCTAAGGATTGCCCACCATGTTTCTTCAAGGCAAACGCGCCCTCGTTACCGGTTCAACATCGGGAATTGGCCTTGCTGTTGCTCGCGCATTGCGGGGCGAAGGCGCGCAAGTTATTCTCAATGGCTTTGGTGAGGAAAGCGAAATTGCGCTGCTTTGCGAGGAGCTTGACGCCAAGCATTTCGGCACTGACCTTACCGATTTGGCCGCAGTTGAGGCGATGATGGCCGATATCGGCCCGCTCGATATTCTCGTCAACAATGCCGGAATGCAGCATGTCAGCCCAGTGGAAGATTTTCCGACTGAAAAGTGGGATCAGATTATTGCGCTTAATCTCACCGCGCCCTTCCACACCACAAAGCTGGCCGTGCCGGCGATGAAAGCTGCTGGTTGGGGGCGGATTATCAACACTGCGAGCGCGCATTCGCTCACCGCATCGCCTTTCAAAAGCGCCTATAACGCTAGCAAGCACGGGATCGCGGGCTTTACCAAAACGATAGCGCTTGAATTGGCGCAAACTGGCGTCACAGCCAATTGCATCAGTCCCGGCTATGTGTGGACGCCGCTTATCGAGGGGCAGATCCCTGATACGATGGAGGCGCGCGGGCTAAGCCGTGATGCGGTGATCAACGACGTTCTTCTCGCCAAGCAACCGACCAAGAAATTCGTTCAGCCTCACGAGGTTGGCGCTCTTGCTGTGTTCCTATGCCGCGAAGAGGCTGGCAATGTTACCGGCGCGAATTGGAGCATTGATGGCGGGTGGACGGCTGAATAGAGCGGCAGTGTTGCGGCATTGCAGCAATTTTGCCCGAACTTTGCACGCACTTTCCCCGCATAGGGCATTCACCAGACTAGCAAGTGTCACAATCCCGCGTTAAAGGCAGCCGTCACGATGCTTCTGCGGTGATGCGCAGGGCCCCATTTGAAAGTGACGAATATGGACATTCCCCTCGGCCTAACCTTTGATGACGTTCTTCTGCGTCCGGCTGAGAGCGATGTATTGCCTTCCATGGCCAATACGCAGACGCGCCTGACGCGCGAAATTTCGCTGAATATTCCGGTCATCTCCAGTGCAATGGACACAGTGACAGAGGCCGATATGGCGATTGTCATGGCGCAGCTTGGCGGGATGGGCGTGCTTCACCGCAATCTGGAATTGCCCGATCAAGTCGCAGCAGTTCGCGCGGTAAAGCGCTTTGAGAGCGGCATGGTCGTCAACCCGATCACCATTCTGCCCGAGGCGAGCCTTGGCGATGCTCAGGCCACAATGGCGGCAAACAACATCAGCGGTATTCCAGTGACCGACCAAAGCGGCAAATTGTGCGGCATTTTGACCAATCGCGATGTGCGCTTTGCTGAAAATCCGAACCAGCCCATTTCAGAGCTCATGACCACGCAGAACCTTGCAACGGTTCCCTTGGGCACTGGCCAAGAAGAAGCGCGGCGATTGCTGCATCAGCGGCGCATTGAGAAGCTGCTGGTGGTGGATGATGCGGGCCGGTGCGTCGGGCTGATCACAGTCAAAGACATCGAAAAAGCGGTCGCCTATCCTGACGCCACAAAAGACAACAGTGGGCGTTTGCGCGTCGCGGCGGCTTCGACCGTGGGCGACAAAGGGTTTGAACGGACCGAGCAATTGATCGATGCCGAGGTCGACGTCGTGGTGATCGACACTGCGCATGGCCACAATAAGGAAGTTTCCGCCGCTGTAGAGCGCGTCAAAAAGCTCTCCAATTCTGTTCAGGTCATTGCTGGCAATGTCGCAACTGCAGAAGCTGCAAAGGCGCTTGCTGGCGCGGGTGCTGACGGGATTAAGGTCGGCATTGGGCCGGGCTCAATTTGCACCACTCGCGTGGTTGCTGGCGTGGGTGTGCCTCAACTTACAGCGATTATGGAATGCGCCGAGGAAGCCGAGAAAGCAGGCGTTCCTGTGATTGGCGATGGCGGTCTGCGCACCAGCGGCGATGCAGCAAAAGCGCTTGCAGCTGGCGCGTCCTGCATCATGGTCGGGTCTATGTTGGCTGGCACGGAAGAGGCTCCGGGTGAGACATTCATCTATCAGGGGCGCTCGTACAAAAGCTATCGCGGCATGGGCAGCGTTAGCGCGATGGCGCGCGGCAGCGCCGACCGCTATTTCCAACAGGATATTTCAGCGCAAAAGCTCGTTCCCGAAGGCATTGAGGGCCAAGTCCCTTACAAAGGCGGCGCGAGCAATGTCATCCACCAATTGGTGGGCGGAATTAAGGCTGCCATGGGCTATACTGGCAGCGCAACAATCGAAGATCTGCGCACGCGCGCAAATTTTGTGCGGATTACCAATGCTGGCCTTACCGAAAGCCATGTGCATGACGTTTCGATCACTCGTGAAGCGCCGAATTACCCCACTCGTTAATTGCACTCGCTAAAAAAGGCGAGCGAGACGAGACTCATTCGCGGCTCTTGCAGGTCGCCCTTATTCTAAGGCTATTTCACAATGACACCGGCTGCGCGGGTTCAAACCGCAATCGAGTTGCTCGAGAGCATCATCACCAGCGCAAAGGCGCAAGGCGCGCCTGCTGACAGAATTCTTGCGCAATGGTTTCGCGAGCACCGCTTTGCAGGCTCCAAAGACCGCCGCGCCATCCGTGATCTTGTTTATCGCGCTGTGAGAGCTTGCGGGCCGATCCCTGCAAGCGGGCGGGCGGCTATGCTGCGCCTTGCTGAGATTGATAAGACGCTTGTGCCTTTGTTCGATGGGTCAAACTATGGGCCGAGCGCGATTGGGCCCAGTGAAGTCGCGGCCAAAGGCGGCATTGCGCATGGCTGGCTGGTCGGGCTCTTGGCGGCGAGCGATGTGAAGGGCGCTGACGCAGGCGCTCTGCTGGACCGCGCACCGCTGGATCTGCGGATCAATCGCTTGAAGCATCCTAGCGGCACTTTGGATTTGCCAGAGTCTGCTGAAACGACGCCTGCACCCGATGCACTGCGTTTGCCGACGGGGACGCAAGTTGAGCAATGGCCGCAATTTCGCGACGGTCTGATCGAAGTGCAAGACACAGGCTCGCAAATCGCTGCTTTGGCTGTCGGCGCAAAGCCTGGTGAAACGGTGATTGATCTGTGTGCTGGCGCTGGTGGAAAGACGCTGGCCTTGGCTGGCGCAATGGAGAATTTGGGCCGGATTATCGCTTGCGATACCGATAGGGGCCGTCTGTCGCGCCTACCTCAGCGTGCAGAACGCGCTGGGGCGACCAATATTGAGACTGTGCTGCTCAATCCCAAACAAGAGATGGAGATGCTCGACGCCTATGTCGGAACCGCTGATGCGGTTCTGGTCGATGCGCCATGTTCAGGCACTGGCACTTGGCGCCGTAATCCCGAAGGGCGCTGGCGTTTGACCAAGGCGGAGCTTGAAAAAGTCACGCAATTGCAAGGCGCTATTCTCAACATCGCAGCCAAGCTCTTAAAACCCGGCGGACGGATTATCTATGTCACATGCTCCTTGCTCGATAGCGAGGGCGCGGATCAATTCGCCAGTTTTCTGGGTAAGAACCAGCATTTAAAGGCGCAGACACTTGCCTTGCCAACCGGCAGCGAGCGTGGCGCTGGAATGCGCCTCATGCCGTCTCAAGATGGAACCGATGGATTTTTCATCGCATGTGCATCCTAGACCTGTTAGCACTGTGACATATGGCCCTTTCGCCGCACCTTTCACGAGTTTTCTCGACGGAGACGATAATGCGTTTTGCTCCTGCTGCCGTGGCTTTGAGCCTCGCTTTGGCTGTTTCTTCTAGCGTTAGTTTCGGCGCAGAGCGCGATCCGGCCCCGCGAGCAGCCATGCTGATCACTCAAGGCGATGCGGCATTGAAGGCTGGCGATACGCAGGGCGCGATTGACGCTTATGAAGCGGCGCTGGCGGTTGATCCGGGCTTTACTCCGCTGCTGTTGTCGCTTGCTAAGGCGGCTCGAAAGGACGGTTTGCAAGGCAAGGCGATCCGATATTATCGTGAGGCTTTGACCCGCGATCCGGGCAATCTGGCGGCTATCGCTGGCGAGGGAGAGGCCTTGGTGGAGAAGGGCGCTTTGGAAAAAGCGCGACTTAATCTTGCTAAGCTTGAAAGCCTATGCGGCAATAGATGCGCTGAAACCAAGGTTTTGGCCGCTGCAATCCAAGCCGGTCCGCCCGAGCGTGTTTTGACGGCAGAGGCAGTTTTGCCTGTGACCGAAGCGGTTCAAACCAACTAGGTTTTGATGTTTTTGCCGTGCTGGGCGCAGCTTGCTTCTGCCCCTAGATAAGCGCGCCGAACTCTTCCACGATCCGCTCGTAAACGGGCTTTTTGAATGGCACGATTAGCCCAGCCAATTCAGCAGGCTCCACCCATTTCCATTCGCAGAATTCGGCAGGGTCATGGGCGGTGAGGTTCACATCCTCAGTGCTGCCTGAAAATTTCATCAGGAACCATGTTTGTTCTTGCCCGCGATATTTGCCTTGCCACAACTTACCCAAAAGTTCCTCTGGCAAATCGTAACGCAGGGTTTCGCTAAGCGTCGCGGTAATGGCGGCGTGACGGCTTTGAATGCCGGTTTCTTCCTCAAGCTCGCGAAAGGCCGCAACTTCCAAATCTTCGCCCGGATCAACCCCTCCTTGGGGCATTTGCCACCAATCGCCTTCGCGCGTGTCGATCCGTTTGCCGACAAAAACGCGGCCCTCTTCATTCACGAGCATAACTCCAACGCAGGGGCGGTAAGCGGTAATATTGGTCAAGTGAGAGGCCTTTACGGTTGATTTTCAAGCATAAATTTCATCGCAGCAAAAACTCGTTCCAAGTCAGCTTGCGCGCTGGGAACGGCTTGCCGCAGATTGGTAAAACTATGGGTAACGCCGCGCATTTCAAGCGCCAAATTCTCAATTCCAGCATTGCTTAGCGCCGCTGCATAGTCGCGTCCCGAATCGCGGATGGGGTCAAGGCTTGCGGTCACTACAATGCTGGGCGGAGTGCCCTTGTGCGAGCCCAAGGTCGGGATTGCGCGTGGATCGCTTTTGTCGGGCTTGTAAGCTGCCTCAAAGAACTCAATTGCGGGTTTGGTCAGAACAAAGCCTTCTGCAAATTCGTCGATACTGTCTGATTTCATCGCGTCGCTTGCCAGAGGAAACAGCGGAACCTGCAAGATATGCGGAACGTCCGCTGGCTGCGACGCTAGCGCTTGCGCCGTTACGATCGAGGCATTGCCACCCGCGCTATCGCCCATTGTTATGATGCCGCTGACTTGGCGACCAAGTTCTGCTGGAGAACCAGCGATCCAGCGGGCCGCAGCCTCGCAATCGTCCGTGCTGGCAGGGAACGGGTGTTCTGGCGCAAGCCGGTAGTCGACAGCGACCACTGGCATGTCCATTTGCTCGGCGATTTCTGTGCACAGCGCCTGATGCGTGTCCAGATCGCCAATAACAAAGCCGCCTCCGTGAAAGAATACGATCACAGGGCCAGCATCGCGCGTTTCGCGGCTGTCATAGAGCCGTAAGGGTATGTCGCTCGCAGGGCCGGGGCAGCTGAGGTCGGTTGTGACGGCAAGCTCGCGCGCTGGCCTGTCTGCCATGGCGTGCAAAGCCATGTAAGCGCCGCGGGCTTCTTCTAATGTTACCTCGCTCATTGGCGGGCTGTTTGCTGCCGCTATGGCGTCAAGAAACGCGCGCATGTCATCGCGGACATAAGGTTGTTTGCTATCGTCGTTCATGTCGCTTCTCCCGAAAACTGCGCAAAACCATGTCGATTTGAACAGTTGGCTTCTTTTAAGACCAGTTTAGCGCAGCCTTCGTGCTTTTCTATGGCCCAAATTGCCGCTAGCGCAGAAATTGTTGATTGCCGGGGCAGCATTGCCTCTTTAACCGCATGAAACCAAGATAGAGGCGCTCGGGCAGTTTCCGCGCCGAAGATGAAGGATAGCATCCCGATGGCAACATTGGCCACAAAACCTCCGGCCAAGGATGGCGAAGGCAATCCAGAAGCGGTTGTCGTTCGATTTGCAGGCGATAGCGGCGATGGAATGCAGCTAACCGGCGGGCAATTTACGCTCTCCACAGCGCTAGCAGGCAATGATCTTGCGACCTTCCCAGATTTTCCGGCAGAGATTCGCGCGCCTCAAGGCACATTGTTTGGGGTGTCGGCGTTCCAGATCAATTTTGGCAGCCGCGAGATTAACACCGCTGGCGATGCGCCCGATGTGCTGGTGGCGATGAATCCAGCGGCTCTGAAGGTGAATTTGAGCTCGCTCAAGCCTGGCGGTTTGATCATTGCTGACACTGGCGAGTTTACCAAGCGCAACCTCGACAAAGCCAAATATGAGGTCAGCCCATTGGATGATGGAAGTCTGGCCAAATATGATCTATTGGCTTTCGATATCAGCGCGCTGACTATTGAGGCTGTGAAGCCTTTCGGGCTTGGCAATAAAGACGCTTTGCGGTCCAAGAACATGTGGACGCTTGGTCTGGCGCTGTGGATGTTCGACCGCGAGCGCGGACCGATCAAGGATTGGCTCAAGTCCAAGTTCAAATCCAAGCCCGAAATTGCTGACGCTAATATTGCAGCGCTTGATGCAGGCCATGCTTATGGCGAGACTGCAGAGCTGTCAGGGCCATTGAAACAGGTTGCGGTTGCACCTGTACCCAGCGACCCAGGTCTTTACCGGACCATTACAGGCGCAGAAGCGATCTCTCTGGGCCTTGTTGCTGGCGCTCAATTGGCCGAGTTGCCGATGTTCTTTGGCGGCTATCCCATCACGCCTGCCTCTGCAATTTTGCACCATTTGGCGCGGCTCAAGGAATTTGGCGTCACAACATTTCAGGCTGAAGACGAGATTGCCGCAATTTGCGCCTCGATTGGTGCAAGCTATGCAGGGCAATTGGGCGTCACTAGCTCGTCTGGCCCCGGTATTGCTTTGAAGGGCGAGGCTATGGGCCTTGCCATTATGACAGAGCTGCCCTTGGTGATCGTCAATTCGCAGCGCGGCGGGCCATCAACCGGCCTTCCAACCAAGACCGAGCAGAGCGATCTTTACCAAGCGGTCTTTGGCCGCAATGGCGATGCCCCCATGCCGGTCGTATCGGCCAGTAGCCCGGGCGATGCCTTTGAATGCGCCATCGAGGCCTGCCGGATTGCGGTTCAATATATGACGCCAGTGATGCTGCTGACAGATGGCTATATCGCCAATGCAGCGGAACCATGGAAAGTGCCGGACCCTGACACTTTCACGCCATTTCCGGCCAAGTTCTTGGACGCGAAAAACGGCAATGATGGCGAGGTTTTGCTTCCCTATAAGCGCGATGCAAAGGGTGCGCGGCCTTGGATTAAGCCGGGCACGCCTGATTTGATGCACCGGATTGGCGGGATCGAGAAAGCGGTGGATACAGGGCATATCGATTATGCTCCGGAAAACCACCAAGCCATGACCGACGCTCGCGTAGGCAAAGTTCTGGGCGTCGAAGTGCCTGATCAGGAAATCTCCAGCGGAGCCAAAGGAGGCAAGCTTGCAATGGTAGGTTGGGGAAGCACTTATGGCCCAATCCGCCGCGCTGTCGATAATGCGCAGGCAAACGGCCATGACGTCAGCCACATCCATATCCGCCATATCTGGCCACTGCCCGGCAATTTGGGCGAATTGCTCAAAAGCTATGACAAAATCTTGGTGCCTGAGATGAACACCGGCCAGCTTAAAACCATTTTGCGCGATCAGTTTCTGGTCGATGCGCAGCCACTCACCAAAACCAGCGGGCAGCCGTTTACGATTGCCGAGCTTGAAGACGCTATCGAAGGAGCGCTGTCATGAACGCACCTGTAAAGTTTGAAACCACTCTCAAAGATTGGGTAACCGATCAAGAAGTTCGCTGGTGCCCTGGTTGCGGGGATTATGCGATCCTCAAAGCCGTTCAGCGCACTCTGCCGCAATTGGGCGCAGACCCCAAGAATACCTGCTTTATCTCAGGGATTGGCTGCTCAAGCCGCTTTCCATATTATATGGAGAGCTATGGCTTCCACACGATCCATGGCCGCGCTCCTGCTGTGGCGACGGGCGTAAAGCTTGCCAATCCAGAGCTTGATATCTGGCTTGTGACAGGCGACGGCGATGGCCTCTCGATTGGCGGCAATCACATGATGCATGTGCTGCGCCGCAATGTGAACATGCAGATCATGCTGTTCAACAATGAGATTTATGGCCTCACCAAGGGGCAAAGCTCTCCGACGAGCCGTGAAGGCACCAAAAGCCCTTCAACGCCAATCGGGTCTTACGATCATCCTGCACAGCCTGCGGCTTTTGCCTTGGGCGCTGGCGCCAGGTTTGTTGCTCGCGGCTTTGACGTGTCGAAGAAATTGCCCGAGGTCTTAATCGCAGCCCATGCCCACCAAGGCGCAGCATTTATTGAGATTTTCCAGAATTGCATCGTTTACAATAAGGATGTGTTCAACGATTTCGCGGCTCCCAAGGGCGCTGAAGAGCGTCAGCTATGGCTCGAAAATGGCGAACCAATGCTGTTCTCTGGCGGGACAAAGGGGATCACGTTAAATCGCGAGACCTTGCGGCTTGAAGTTGTCGATGTGACCGATGGCGATCACGAAAGCGCCGGGGTGCTCATTCATGACGTCACAAACCGGTCAATCGCGCATATGCTGGTTGAAATGCAATTCGGGCCGTTCCCAATGGCTTTGGGCGTGATTTATGATGATCCAAAGCCGACCTTTGAAGCCGCTGTGGTGGAAGAGCGGGCTAAGCTTAGCGAAGGCAAGGATACCAATCTCGCCAAATTGCTTGGCAAGGGGCAAAGCTGGACAGTGTCCGCCGATGAAGGGCATCCGACGGATTAAGGCGCTGACGCTAGGCGGAGTGCCAATTGGATAATCTTACCCACTCACTTGTCGGCGCGCTGATTGGTCAGACCGGCCTTAAGCGCAAAACCGGTCTTGCTATGCCAGCGCTTATCATCGGAGCGAACCTGCCCGATATTGATGCTACCTGCTTCTTTTGGCTCGATGGCCAAGAGCATCTCGGCTTTCGCCGCGGGATAACGCACGGTCCGCCTGCGCTCATCCTGCTGCCGCTCATTTTGGCTGGCTTGTTATGGGGCTTTGATCGCTGGCAAACAAAACGCGGCAAAAGGCCTGAAAAGCGACTGCCGGTTGATTTCAAATGGCTTTATGGCCTGAGTCTATTGGGGTGCCTCACCCATCCAGCGCTGGATTGGTTGAATGTATATGGAATTCGGTTGCTTGAGCCATTTTCCTCACAATGGTTCTATGGCGATACTCTCTTCATCATCGATGTGTGGCTATGGGCTTTGCTTGGCTTTTCGGTATGGTTTTCCTTGCGACGGGAAAAGCGTGGCGGCGATTGGGTCAAACCGGCCCGCGCAGCCATGGTGGCAGCGGTGGCCTATATCGGCCTCAATGGCCTAATTACTGCTCAGGCAGAGAGAAATTTGGGCGAAACACCCACTGGGACCGAGATTGTCATCGCAAGCCCTGTCCCGCTTGCCTTTTGGGAGCGGGAGCTCATTACCGGCGGTAATGGGCTTTATGCAATCGATGGCGAAACGCTGTCAGGAACGCCACTGGACCGGTGCAATTTCGCCGAGGAGCGAGCGCGCAACTCCAGCCTTGAGGCCTTTCTGTTCTGGTCGCGAACGCCGTTTGTCGAGCCGCGTGAAGATGGCTCGCTCTGGCTGGGTGATGCGCGTTTTGCCGCTGAAGAAGTGGGTGATCGCTTCGCTTTGCAATTGCCCAGTGGCATTTGCGAGGGGATAAAGACGCAATGACTGAGGCCCCAAAAGGCGCGCCGCAAATTGTCTGGCTAAGGCGCGATTTGAGGCTCGCCGACAATCCTGCGCTGACCTCTGCGGCCAATCTTGGACCAACCATAATTGTCTATGTTCTGGATGACGCTTGCGCTGGCAGCCATGCTTATGGCGGCGCGTCGCTATGGTGGCTCCATCATTCGCTTGCGTCCTTGGCTGAGCGATTGGAGGCGAAGGGTTCGAGGTTGATTTTGCGGCGGGGCGACGCGGTTGAAGAGCTTTGCAAGATAGCATCTAAAACTGGCGCTGGCGGGGTCCATGCCAATCGCCATTACGAGCCGTGGTGGCGCAAGGCCCAAGGCGAGCTTTCTAAAAGGCTCGATCTCACCCTGCATGACGCCAATTACCTTCTTGCGCCGGGCGCTGTCACGACGGGATCGGGCACGCCCTATAAGATTTACACGCCGTTTTCCAAAGCCACCAAAGCGCAGCTGCCGCCGCGTGATATGGTCGAAGAACCCGCAAGGCTGGTTGCACCGCAAGACTGGCCAACATCCGATGCTCTTGATGATTGGCAGCTTTTGCCAAACCGGCCCGATTGGGCAGGAGGGATGCGCGAATTTTGGCAAGTGGGCGAGGTGGCTGCTCACGAAAGGCTCGACTGGTGGGCTGATCACGTTGCGGATTATGACGATGCGCGCAATCTTCCCTCGGTCGATAAAACCTCGCAATTGTCGCCGCATTTGCACTTTGGCGAGATTAGCCCAGTGCAAATCTGGCATGCCCTAAAGCACAAGAGCGGCAGTGGTTGGCAGACCTATGAGAAAGAGCTGATCTGGCGTGACTATGCTCAAAATGCGATCTGCCAATTTCCAAGCTATGCTGCGCAAAACTACCGCGAGGATTACGACAGGCTGGCTTGGCGCGATCCCGATACTGACGCGCAAGCCGCGAGCGATCTGAAGGCCTGGCAGCAAGGCCGCACAGGATATCCGATCGTTGATGCGGGTATGCGCCAATTGTGGCAGACAGGCTGGATGCACAACCGTGTGCGAATGATCACAGCGAGTTTTCTCATAAAGCATTTGCTGATCGATTGGCGTGTTGGAGAGCGCTGGTTCTGGGACACGCTTGTCGATGCCGATTTCGCTAGCAATGCGACCAATTGGCAATGGACCGCAGGCACAGGCGTCGATTCCAATATGTTTGTACGAATTATGGCACCGCTCACCCAATCGGAGAAATTCGACGGCACTGCCTATATTCGCAAATATGTGCCCGAATTGGCCGATTTGGATGCGCCCTATATTCATGATCCCGAGGAGCATGGCGTGAAGCCCAAGAACTATCCTGCGAAGATTATCGGGCACCGCGAAGCGCGCGAAAGGGCTTTGGCAGCATACAAAGCGATGAAGGGCTAATAAGCTGCCTTATCGCGCTTGTTCTTGGCAAGTTAGCGCGCCATAGGATTGGCCATGGACGGGGGCACAAGCAATAGGGGCAGCGGCCTCATCGCGGGCGGTGAGAAATTTGCTCGCAAGCCCGGTTTGCTTGCCCGCTTGCTGTCACCGGGCCTTGCAAAAATTGTCGACCGAATTGACGAAGCGCTCGACACTGGCGCTATCCATGCAACATTGCCCGATGGCACATTTCGCACGCTAGGCGGACGGGAGGCGGGCTTTACCTGCCGCGTCGATCTGCACAGCTGGAATGGGCTCATACGGCTCGCCAGCAATGGTTCTGTTGGCTGGTTTCAGGCTTGGGAAGCAGGCGAGTGGAGCTGCGATGATCTGGTGGCCTTGTTTGCTTTGTTTAACGAGCATGCAATCCGCCTCGGCGATACGGCGCGCGCCAAAGGCCCGTTCCGCCGAGCGTTAAAGCTTGCCCATCTGTTTAATCGCAACACGCCCGCTCAGGCTCAGCGCAATATCTCTGCGCATTATGATTTGGGCAATGATTTTTATGCGGCTTGGCTGGATCCGAGCATGAGCTATTCCTCGGCGCTGAATGTCGCAGACGACGGGTTGAAGGCTGCACAAAAGCGCAAATGGGCAGCGCTCGAGGATCGTTTGGATGGAGCGCAGGCTATCCTCGAGATTGGCTGTGGGTGGGGCGCTCTTGCGGGCCATTTGGCACGCGGCGGCGCTAAGGTGACTGCGATCAGCCTGTCTGAAGAGCAATTGCATTGGGCACGCGAGAAAGAGCCGGCTTCGATTGACTTTCGCAAGCAAGATTATCGCGATGTGCGCGGGCAGTTTGATGGCATTGTTAGCGTCGAAATGGTGGAAGCTTTGGGCCGTGAATATTGGCCCGATTTCATGAAGTGCATTGCCCAAAACCTGCGACAAGGTGGCCGCGCGGCTATCCAATATATCGCCATGGATGATGCCCTGTTTGATGACTATGCGAAGAGCGCAGACTTCATTCAGGCCTATGTCTTTCCCGGCGGTTTGCTGATCAGGACGAGCGAGTTTCGTAAGCTAGCGCAGGCCCATGGCCTTTCATGGCATGATCAAACCAGCTTTGGCGTGGACTATGCCGAAACGCTTGCGCGGTGGCGCCGCAATTTTGACGCAGCCGAGCGCGATGGCACTTTGCCACAGGGCTTTGACAAGCGCTTTTGCGATTTATGGCGCTATTACCTAAGCTATTGCGAAGGCGGTTTTCGCGCTGGCGGCATTGATGTGCATCAAGTGACGCTTGTGAAGGATTGAAAACTAGCCCGAGAGAGTAAAAGGAGAGGCCCAATGAAGAAGGTCCTAATTGCGATTGCCCTGATTGTTGCCGCTGGCCTTGGGATTGGGTGGCTTTCACTCGACAAGGATGAGCGCAATCTGATCGCGCAAATGCCGACCGATCGCAATGTGCTGTTTTGGAACGTGGAACAGCGCGATGCAGCCTTCCGGGCGCTCGATGCCTTTCCTGCTTTGGCTGAGGCGCGGCTGATTGCTTCGGGTGATGATGTGCTGGCTTTGCCCGAGGGCGAGCCGCTGACCATAGCGATGGACCCAGAGCAATTCATGGCGGACCAACGCAGTTCTGCTTTGGTGATCGTCCACAAGGGCGAGCTGGTGTTTGAAGACTACGGGCTTGGCTTTAGCGATGAAGGGAAATGGACAAGCTTTTCCGTCGCGAAAAGCCTCACTTCGACCATGGTTGGCGCGGCCATTAAGGATGGCAAGATTAGCTCGCTTGATGATCCAGTGGTCCAATATATCGATGATCTGAAAGGCTCTGCTTACGAAGGCGTGTCTGTTCGCCAGCTTTTGACCATGACTTCGGGTGTGGCTTGGAACGAGGATTACACCGACCCTCAGTCAGATGTGGCGCTGTTTAATGAGCACACAGCAGAAGATGGGCTGGATGTCACTGTCAGCTATATGCGCGGGCTTGAACGCGAGGCAGAGCCGGGCGTCAAATGGGTCTATAAGACGGGCGAGACCAATTTGATTGGCGTTCTGGTGAGCGAGGCCACAGGGGTTCCTCTGGCTGAGTATCTTTCCGAGAAAATTTGGGCTCCTTTTGGGATGGAGCAGGACGCTACATGGCTTTTGGGTTCTACTGGCACAGAGATTAGCGGCTGCTGCATTCAGGCGGCAACGCGCGACATGGCCCGCTTTGGCATGTTCATCCTTGGCGGCGGCATTTCCGGTGGCGAGGCGATCTTACCCGAGGGCTGGATTGAAGAAGCAACCACCAAACAGGCGGATATTGGCGTGGGCGGCAAAGGCTATGGTTTTCAATGGTGGACCAATGATGATGGCAGCTTTGCCGCTCAAGGAATTTTTGGCCAAGGCATTTTCATTGATCCGACGCGCGATTTGGTGATTGCCTCGAACAGCAATTGGCCGACTGCAACCGATGGTGATATCGGCGCTCAAAGAGAGGCGTTTTATGCCTCAGTACAAGCCGCGGTGGATGCTCGCTAAGCAGCGCCACCAGCGGCTGTTACTGCCCGTAAGAGCCAGACCCGCCGCCTGACCCGCCATAACGAGCGATTATGTTGTCATGAACGATGGGGCTCAACAGATCGGTGAAGGCGCAGCCAACTTGGCATCCTTCCCACCACACGACTTGCGCCTGCAAGGACTCTAGACCCGGAAGAGTGAGCCAGCACATTTGCCCTTCGTGCATGCGATTGATCGCAGCTGCTGAAAAACCCGATAGCGACAGGTCATGCACCACGGTTTGAAAGGCGCGGCCACCCGATGCGCGAAGTTGACCAGGAATGGTCAGCTTGGTGCGGGGCGCGCAGCGATCTTCTTGCGCTGCAATATGGTACCGTTCTTGGGCGGTAGACGACATTTGGGCCAAAACTCCTTCAGCGTATGAGAAGCCCCTCATAAATATGGGAGACGATCCCCTCCCGATCCGTGAGCATCGCAATGCCACGCAGCCAGTTGCCTAATTATCCATGAAATTGGTTAATCCGCCAGTGAGTATTGGATTGAGTATAGAATTGCTCGGCCTGATTGGATGTTCAAGCCTATCCGGTTGTCACTTACGGGCTTGGGAGGGGCGCTAAACGCGTTCTCTACACTCGCTCACGCCCCTTATACCCGCTCCCTATACTCGCTCTCGGTGACCGGTCGCAAAATCCTCAAGCAACAGCGCACAGAGCCGGTCTGCGACCTCTTTAGGCGCTTTTACGGTCTTGGGGTCTTCGCCCGGATATGCCTTCGCTCGCATTTCCGTACGCGTTGCGCCGGGATCGATCAGGCCAACGCGGATTTCGCTAATTTTTTCAACTTCTTGACCATAGCAATCGAGCAAATTGTCGAAGGCTGCCTTGCTAGA
This sequence comes from uncultured Porphyrobacter sp., assembly GCA_964613105.1. GTDB lineage: Bacteria > Pseudomonadota > Alphaproteobacteria > Sphingomonadales > Sphingomonadaceae > Erythrobacter. Next base: position 15,508 of record CAZTFZ010000008.1, read on the forward strand.
GCCATAGGCGGCCCAATAGGCCCGCGGGCCCGCGCCTACACTGCTGGTTAGGCCCAAGACACGGCCCGCCTTTGAGCGCTTCAGCATGGGATCAAAATTGGCGAGCAGGGCCTGTGTCGCTAGCACATTGACCGTCATTGCAGTGCCAAATTGCTTAGCGTCAATTTGCGTAACGGGTGTCAAGCTTGGCAGATAAGCTGCTGATATAACGAGTATATCAAGCGCTTCCCAGCGCCCAGAAATGGCGCTTGCAAGGCGGGCAATCCCGTCGCTTTCGGTGAGATCAACAGGCGCAATCGTGGAAGAGCCGCCAGCGGCGTGAATAGCGTCTTCGACCGCCTCTAGCCCGCGAACGTCGCGCGCGGTTAGGATGACATGCGCGCCTTCTGCGGCCAGCCTTTGCGCTGTTGCTGCGCCAATGCCCTTGCTTGCGCCTGTCACAAGCGCGAGTTTGCCAGATAATGCACCTGTATCGCTCATTATTGCACCTTATCGAAGGAGAGCTGAGCTTCCTCGCTCTCGCGTTTGGACTGGTCGGTCAGCGAAGTGGGATAGTCGCCAGTGAAACAAGCGTCGCAATATTGCGGGCATTTCGCGTCGCGCCCTTCAAGACCAACGGCGCGGTAGAGGCCATCAATCGAAACAAAGGCAAGGCTGTCTGCGCCGATATATTCGCGCATGGGTTCCAATTCCATGCGAGCCGCGAGCAGTTTCTCGCGTTCGGGCGTATCGACACCGTAAAAGCAGCTATGTGAAAAGGGCGGGCTGGCAACGCGGAAATGAACCTCTGTTGCCCCAGCATCGCGCATCATCTGGACAATTTTGATGCTGGTCGTCCCTCGTACTAGCGAATCGTCGATGAGAACGATCCTTTTGCCCTCAACCAAAGCGCGATTGGCATTGTGTTTGAGTGTGACGCTGGACGAGCGAGCGCCATCTGTCGGCTGAATAAAGGTGCGTCCGACATAATGCGAACGGATAATGCCCAATTCGAACGGCATGCCAGCCTGCTGCGCATATCCGATTGCAGCTGGAACTCCGCTATCGGGGACCGGCACAACCAGATCCACATCGGCAGGGTTCTCAATCGCCAATTGCGCGCCAATGGCTTTGCGCGAGGAATAGACTGATTGGCCGACAAAGACCGAATCTGGCCGACTGAAATAGACATGCTCGAAGATGCATGGTCGCGGCTTGATCGCTCCAAAAGGATGCAGCGAGGAGACATTGCCTTCCAGATCCACTTGGATCAGCTCGCCCGGTTCAACCTCGCGGGTCATTTCTGCGCCGATAACATCGAACGCCACGCTCTCGCTAGCAAAGGCGATACTGTCGCCAAACTTGCCCATAACAAGCGGCCTAATGCCAAAGGGGTCGCGGCAAGCGATCATCCCATCTGGCGTCATGACGATAAGCGAATATGCGCCTTCGACCATCCGCAAGGCATCCACCAGCCGGTCGATCATAGTGGGATAGCGGCTTGTCGCGACCAAATGGATGATAACTTCTGTGTCAGAGGTCGATTGGAATATTGCCCCTCGCTCTACCAGCTCTTGCCGCAAGGTTTGGGCGTTGGAGATATTGCCATTATGAGCGACCGCAAAGCCGCCACTGGCAAGATCAGCGTAGAGCGGCTGAACATTGCGCAAGCCTGCACCGCCAGTGGTTGAATATCGCACATGGCCAGCGGCCATAAAGCCGGGCAATTGGGCGATGGCGTCCTCGCTAGAAAAATTCTCTGCAACTTGCCCATTGCCCCTCAGGGAATAGAAGTGCTTGCCGTCAAAGCTGGTGATGCCAGCGGCCTCTTGCCCGCGATGTTGCAGTGCATGGAGGCCAAGAGCGGTCGTCGCTGCCGCTTCGCCAGTGCCAAGTGCGCCAAATATGCCGCATTCTTCGCGGAGCTTGTCGCCATCTGTATCACGCCATGGGTGCGTTAAGTTCATGCCGATGTTGCTCGCCAATCTCGCTAAAGTTCTAATGGTCGTGTGTGAGGGCGCTTTGACCGCGTTACGGCCAGATTACAAGAGGGCTTACGCGGGCAGTGTGGATTTGTCTTTATTGCGAGCCTGAATTTGCCTTAGCCCGCAATCTCTTTGCGCATATCTGGCCCATGTCCATTGCAGGGCAAGCAAAGCTGCCCTACCGACGCACGGACAACAATTGCTGAAGGCATCGTCGCCACCCCCGTGTTCTTATCTCCGTTTGAATGGACCATCGCCAAGCGCTATCTTCTTCCGGGCAAGGGAGAGGCATTTATTGCGCTGGTTGCGGGCATTTCCATCGGCGTCGTCATGCTGTCGGTTGCCATGCTCGTGATCGTCATGAGCGTGATGAACGGATTTCGCGCCGAGCTGCTCGACAAGATCGTAGGGCTTAACGGCCATGCGATTGTTCAGGCTTATGGGGGGCGGCTTGATGATTGGGAAAATGTGCTGGAGGATATTCGCAGCACACCCGATGTTGTCGAAGCCTCACCGCTTATTGAACAGCCCTTGCTGACGACCTTTAATGGCCGCGTAGAGGCGGTGCTGGTGCGCGGCAATACGCAGGGCGATATCGACAAATTGTCCGACAAGCTTGTGGGCGGCGATCTGTCGGAATTGCGCGCTGGGGCTAGCAATGTGGCGATTGGTGTTCGTCTAGCGCAAAACATTGGCGCGAGCGTCGGCGACACAATCACCATCATCAATCCGCAAGGGCGCTCCACACCCTTTGGCACTGTGCCAAGACAGGTGGGCTACCGCGTTGCTGCCATATTTGAGGTGGGCATTTACGACTATGATCAGGCCTTTGTGGTCATGCCGATGAGCGATGCCCAAACGCTGCTGCTGATCGGAGAGACCATTGGCATGATCGAGGTGAAGGTGACTGATCCTGACCAAGTGGGCGAGATATTGGAACCTGTCGCTCTCAAACTGGCAGGCCGAGCCATCGTCAATGATTGGAAGACCATCAACGCTAGCTTGTTTGAGGCTTTGCAAGTTGAGCGCGTGGCCATGGCATTTGCGCTTAGTTTCATGGTCTTGGTGGCTGCATTTAATATTCTGTCGAGCCTTGTCATGCTGGTGCGTGCCAAAACCCGCGATATTGCGATCATGCGCACAATGGGGGCAACCCGCAAAAGCCTGCTCAAGATATTTGTCACAACCGGCTTTACGGTTGGCGCAATTGGCACGGTAGCGGGGCTTATTTTGGGTTCCATCGTGCTTTATTTCCGCGAGCCGATTGTGGATTTCATCGCATTTGTCACTGGCCAAGAATTGTGGGACCCAGAGGTGCGCTTCTTATCGGCGCTGCCAGCGCGGGTTGATCCGGTTGAAATTGCAATGATCGTTGGGCTTGCGTTGCTGCTAAGCTTCTTGGCGACGCTCTATCCTGCGTGGAAAGCCTCTAGCACTGACCCTGTTCAGGTGCTGCGTTATGAGTAAGGCTATCACTCCGGTCGCAGAGTTGCGGGGCCTTACCCGCAGCTTTGAACAAGGCGGCACTCGGATTGATGTGCTGCGCGGAGTCGATCTTGCCATCGCCCCTGGTGAAATTGTCGCTCTGCTGGGGCCATCAGGCTCGGGCAAGTCGACCATGCTGCAAGCTGTTGGTCTGCTTGAAGGCGGCTTTGGCGGCACGATTTCGATCGCTGGCCAGCCTGCCGAGTTGGGCAATTCCAAGGCGCGCACTCAGCTGCGGCGCGATCACATGGGCTTTGTCTATCAATTCCACCATTTGCTGCCCGATTTTGACGCTCGCGAAAATGTCGTCATGCCGCAATTGATTGCAGGCGCTTCCCGTGCCGACGCCGAAGCGCGCGCAGATGCTCTGCTCACGGCCCTAGGGCTTGGCGCAAGGCTTGATCACAGGCCGAGCCAGCTTTCCGGGGGCGAGCAGCAGCGAGTCGCGGTCGCAAGAGGCCTCGCCAATCAGCCGCAATTGGTTCTGGCTGATGAGCCGACCGGCAATCTTGACGAGGCGACCGCTGACAAGGTGCTCGCCCAGTTTTTGGAGCTGGTACGGGGCGAGGGGAGCGCTGCTCTCATCGCTACTCATAATGAACGATTGGCCAAGCGCATGGACAGGATCGTTCGCTTGCACGATGGTGTTCTGCATGAAGGCCTCTGACCCCAAAATGCGCCAGCCCAAAACACCGCCCAATGAAGGAACCGCGCAATGACGACTATCGCTGATTTCAAAGTGACAACGAATACGGGCGAAGAGCTCGATCTGGCGGACAAGGCAGGCAAGGTTTTGCTGATCGTCAACACGGCGAGCAAATGCGGCTTCACCCCGCAATATGACGGGCTTGAGGCTTTGCATAAGCAATTTGAGGACCGCGATTTTGAGGTGCTCGGTTTTCCCTGCAATCAATTTGGCGGGCAAGAGCCGGGCGAAGCGGAAGAAATCGCCGAGTTCTGCAAGCTCAATTTTGGTGTGACTTTTCCTTTGATGGAGAAGATTGAGGTCAATGGTCCTGGCGCGTCGCCGCTCTATGATTGGATGAAGAGCGAGGCGAAGGGCCTTTTGGGCACAACCACGATCAAGTGGAATTTCACCAAATTTCTGATCGACCGTGAGGGGCAAGTGGTGAAACGTTATGGCTCTAGCGACAAGCCGCAAGCGATTGCGACAGATATCGAAAAGCTCCTGTAGAACGTTTTGACGTAACCTCTGCGAGTCGCGTAGCGAAAGGCCAATCATGCTAAATGACATCAACCAATGGTTCCTTAGCCTTGGCGCCGAATATGGCGTGAACCCCTATATCTTCGGCGGCATTTATGTCGGCGCGATCCCGTTCTTTATGTTGTCAATCGCATGGCTCGTTAAACGCGCAAGGGCTGGGCAATCGACCGTGTTGCCGACGATGAGCGCGGGCTTTTTCTTCGTATCAGCCTATATTTACCTCGCGATCGCTGGGAGGAATATTCCGGTCTGGGTTTGGGTGTTTTTGGCAGCGCTTATTGCCTATGGGGCATTCTCGACCATTCGCGACACTCGCAAGAAAATCGCGGCGGCAAAAGACGGCAGCGACTAGCGAAGTTCTGCCGCAATCTCTCCTTATCAACAGGACGCATTGCTAAGCGCTTGAATGGTTTAGCGCTGGGCTTACCGTATGCCGCATGGCCTATGCACCCTTTGTCCCTTTGCGTGTCTTTTCTTCCTACACAATGCTGGAGGGAGCGATTGAGCCAAAGGCCATGGCAAAGCTTGCAAAAGAGCGCGGATTTCCAGCCATCGCCATCGTTGATCGCAATGGGCTCTACGGCGCGGTCATGTTCGCCAAAGCCTGCTTTGATGAGGGCGTTCAGCCAATCATTGGCACATTGCTTGGCATCGCGCGCGACGAAGAAGGGCGCAATGTCGACTACCTACCGCTTTTTGCCCAGAATGAGGCGGGCTATGACAATTTGTGCGCTTTGGTCAGTAAGGCCCATTTGGAGCGTCCCTTGGAATTTGATCCGCATGTCCAATTAGACGAGCTGGAGGGGCGGACAGACGGCCTAATCGCGCTTAGCGGAGCTGGCGAGGGCGCAGTGACCCGTCTTTTGGCTGATGGCCAGAAAGCCCATGCCGACGCTCTGCTCGAACGGTTGCAGGCTCTGTTTCCTGAGCGTTTTTACATCGAACTATCCCGCCGCGGCGACGTTGCTGAAATGGGCGCTGAAGCGGCCCTGATCGAGGCCGCATATGCTCGCAACTTGCCGCTTGTTGCGACCAATCCGGCCAATTTTGCAGAGCCGCATATGCACAAAGCGCATGATGCGATGCTGTGTATCGCTGGCTCGACCCATGTAGAGGCAGAGGATCGGGCGCGCTCCAATGCCGAAGCCTTCGTCAAATCAGCCAGCATGATGGATGAGGCATTTGCGGACCTTCCCGAGGCAATCGCCAATTCGCTTGTAATTGCACAGAGATGCAGTTTCGCGCCGCCTTATCGCGATCCGATCCTGCCCAGTCTTGCCGGCGATTTGGAGGGTGAAGCCAAGCTGCTGGAGGCCGATGCGCGCAAAGGTCTGGAAGAGCGCCTTTCATCCTATGAGACGCTGAGCGAAGATCAGCGCAAGGAATATTTCGACCGGCTCGATTATGAAGTCGGTATTATCGTCAATATGGGCTTTCCCGGATATTTTCTGATTGTTGCCGATTTCATCAAATGGGCCAAGGATCAGGGCATCCCGGTGGGGCCGGGGCGCGGGTCTGGTGCAGGCTCGGTGGTCGCATGGGCGCTGACGATTACCGATCTCGACCCCATTCAGCTGGGGCTGTTGTTCGAACGGTTTTTGAACCCAGAACGCGTATCCATGCCGGATTTCGATATCGACTTTTGCGAGACGCGGCGCGGCGAAGTCATTCGCTATGTGCAGGACAAATATGGCCATGATCACGTCGCGCAGATCATCACATTTGGTAAGCTTAAGGCCCGCGCAGTCTTGCGTGATTGCGGACGCATCTTGCAGATGAGCTATGGCCATGTGGACAGGCTTTGCAAAATGGTGCCCAACCATCCTACCGACCCGTGGAGCCTGCCCCGCGCGCTCAATGGCGCTGCCGAGTTTAAGGCCGAATACACCAATGACAATGAGGTGAAGCGCCTTGTTGATTTGGCTATGCAGCTAGAGGGCTTTCCGCGCAATTCCTCGACCCATGCCGCTGGCGTTGTGATCGGCGATAGGCCTTTGGCTGAGCTTGTTCCGCTCTATCGCGATCCTCGTTCAGACATGCCTGTGACGCAGTTCGATATGAAGCATGTCGAAAGCTCGGGCCTTGTTAAATTCGACTTTCTCGGCCTCAAAACCCTCTCGGTTCTTCGCAAAGCGCTCGACCTTTTGGAAGCCCGCGAGATTACGATTGATCTGTCCGACCTGCCGCTCGATGATCCTGCTGTTTACGAGCTTATGCAGGGGGGTAACACGGTTGGCGTTTTCCAGCTGGAATCCGAAGGCATGCGCCGCACGCTCACCGCCGTAAAACCGAGCAATTTTGGCGATATCATCGCGCTCGTCTCGCTCTATCGCCCTGGTCCGATGGATAACATCCCTCTATTTGGCAAGCGTAAGGCGGGCGAAGAGCCGATTGAGTATCCGCACCCTAAGCTTGAGGGCATTCTGGCCGAGACTTACGGCATTTTTGTCTATCAAGAGCAAGTGATGCAGGCCGCGCAAATCTTGGCCGGATACTCGCTTGGGGACGCTGACCTTTTACGCCGCGCAATGGGCAAAAAAGTGCAGGCCGAAATGGATGTGCAGCGCGAACGCTTTGTCGAGGGCTGCGCAAAGCTCTCTGACATTCCCGCAAAGCAAGCCAATGAGTTGTTCGATTTGATCGACAAGTTTGCAGGCTATGGCTTTAACAAGTCCCACGCTGCCGCCTACGCTTTGCTGGCGTTCCAAACGGCATGGATGAAAGCGCATTACCCCGAAGAGTTTTACGCCGCTTCTATGTGCTTTGATATGCATCAATCGGAGAAATTGGCGGCATTTGTAGATGATGCGCGCCGCCATGACATCGCCGTGCTTGCGCCCAGTATCAACCATTCGGTTGCAGAATTTACCGTTGAGCCAACGGACGAGGGCTTTGCCGTGCGCTATGCGCTAGCAGGGATACGCAATGTCGGCGAGAAGGCGATGGACGCTATCGTTGCAGAGCGCGAGGGAAGCGGGCTGTTCACTGGCCTAAAAGAGATGTTCGAGCGACTACCCAAGGGTTCCATGAATTCGCGCGGGCTAGAAGCGCTGGCCAGTGCTGGCGCGCTTGACGAGCTGGAGCCTGACCGAGCGCTAGTCCACGCCAATAGCGATCTTTTGCTGGCGGTTGCTGATGCGGCGGAACGCGAACGTGAAAGCGGGCAGGGCGGCCTGTTCGGCGGCGAGGACGAGAGCGAGGATGATTTGCGCCTCAAGGCTTGCGAGCCATGGACAAGGGCCGACCGAATGGCGGCAGAACGCGAAAACTTCGGCTTCTATTTCTCTGCTCATCCCGTTCAGGCTTACCGCGAGATTGCATCTGCCAATGGCGCTCGCAGCTATGCGTCCTTGATGGAAAGCGGCGCGCCTGCAGGTGGCCGTTCGCCAGCTGTCATGGCGGCAATGGTCGAGAAGGTGAATCGCGGAAAAACGCGCCGGGGCAAGGATTTCGTGCGGGCCGATTTCTCTGACAGTTCAGGGCAGTTTAGCGCAGCCTGTTTTGAAGAGGC
>CAZTFZ010000009.1:0-5476 GCA_964613105.1 uncultured Porphyrobacter sp.
CTGCGAATCTCGCCCTTCTCGACAAATGTTTGCAACAAACCGATCAAATCGCCGAGAAGCATTCGCGGTCCATTGTCGAGAAAATACTCGCCAATCTGAGGATCGCGATTCACCTCTGAGGCCAGCACTCGCTCGAACCGCACCATCTCCTCGCGCGTTAAAAAATCGAGCATGCTGCAAGCGGCAAATATCAAAACATCGCGCAAATTTTTGCCTTCAAGGCTCCCACCAACGAAATTTTGATGCATGTGCGCGCATTCGGATTTCACCACCTCGCCAAACAAGTTCTCCTTGGTCTGGAACCAAGTGTATATCGTCACTTTTGAGACCTGAGCTCGCGCAGCAATCCCCTCTATGCTCGTCGCTGAAAAGCCATTTGCAAAGAACTCATTGCGCGCCGCGCCGAGGATTTTTTCAATCTTGCGCTGGCTTGCTGGCCGGTCGGTGCGCTGAGGCGCTGTGCTGTTGCCGCCATCGGTCAAAAAAGGGCCCCTCGCCTTCGCACCATTTCTACAAATCTGAACGGCACAGTTCAAATAAAACGTTGACGTTCATTTTTGTCAATGCCAAATTGCAAATACCCTCTGTAATGGATGCCCCATTGAACGCGCGATTCCCCTCTAGAATTTCTCTGCTGACAGTCTTTGCAGCGGCGATGAGCGGTTGCGTCAGCATGGCGCCCGATTCCACTGCACCCAAGATTGCTGAGGGGATTCCTGCACAGTTTGAGGGTGGCTCGGCGGCAGATGAAACGGGCAATGACGTTTACAGGCCAGCTGAATGGTGGAAGTCGTTCAATGATCCGGTGCTTGATGGATTGCTGGAAGAGGCTTTGGCGAAGAACCTCGATCTAGCAGAAGCCTCGGCCAGACTGCGCGCTGCTGAGGCACAAGCGCGGGTTTCAAGAAGCGGCTTGTTCCCGCAGGTCACTGCTGGTTTGAATAGCAGCTATAGCGATATTCCGACCGCTGGAACCAATTTTGGCGCAATCCCGGGCGCAGGAATATCTAGGCTTCGAAACGAAACCTATTCATCCAGCCTATCCATCTCTTATGAGCTCGATATCTGGGGCAAAATCCGTAATGGCGAACGCGCTGCCAAAGCCGACGCAATAGCGGTCTCAGCGGATCTGCAATCGGTTCGTTTAGCGGTGCTGGCCGAGACGATCACTAGCTATTTCAACATCGTCAACACCCGGCACCAAATCGCGCTAACAGCGAAGACGGTTGAGATTTTGGCGGATCGGGTGGAGCAAACAGAAAGCCGCTTTGGGCGCGGATTGGCGAGCTCTTTTGAATTGTATCAAGTGCGGCAGGATTTCCGCAATGTTCAAGCGACGTTGCCACAGCTAGAAAGCCAACTGACGGCAAGCGAGGGTCAATTGAGCCTTTTGGTTGGACGCTATTCCAACACTATGGACGAGCTATTGGGCGAAAGATTGGCCCCCAAGCTGATCTTCAAGCCTGTCCCTACTGGACTTCCGATTGATCTGCTAATCCGGCGGCCTGACGTTTTTGCCGAGAGCCAAAGGCTTGAAGCTGCCCGTTTTAATCTGGGCGCACAAAAGGCGACGCGCTTCCCGTCTTTGAGCCTTTCTGCAGGGTCAGGCACACAAGCAGGCGAAGGTGCGGGCGTCTTTGACATCTTGGACAATTGGGTGCTCAATCTTGGCGCTGGACTGACGGCTCCTCTGTTTCAAGGTGGCCGTATCAGAGCCAATATTGACGCTGCTGATGCTCAATATGCGCAACAGACGGCGGTCTATGCTCGCACGGTCCTCAACGCATTCATCGAAGTGGGCACTGCTATCGAGCAATATGAGGAAGAACGGCAGCGCTATCGCTTAATATTCTCGCAGCTTGGTGAAGCGCAAGCGACTGCGCGATTGCAATCGCGGCGCTTTTCCAATGGCGTTGGCAGCTATGTTGACTATCTCGATGGCCTGCGCGCGCAATATCAGGTGCAATCCGCTCTCTCTGCATCCGCTCGAGACGTAGCCTTGGCGCGATTGGGCGTTCACCGCGCCCTAGGTGGAGATTGGGCCGGCAATGAACGGGCCGTTAGTGATCGGGCGGACTTTGAAAGCGAAGCGGAAAACCTTGCGGCAGTCGAGGCCGTTCAACCCACTGACAGACAAGAGGTGACCGAGTGAGGAAACAAGCCATCATCGGCGCGATAATCTTGGTCGTGGCATTGTTAATAGCTGCGGTGCTGGTCGCAACGCGTGCCGATCCGCCGGAAAAACCGCCCGAAGACACCATCCCTCTGGTAGAGGCAGCGCCGCTCGAAATCCGCTCTGGCAATTTGATGGTGACAGGCTCTGGCACGGTTCGAGCGCGCGAAGAACTCACTCTTGCGGCTGAAGTTGCTGGCAAGATCGTTTACGTCAATCCCAACCTTCGCGAAGGCCAGCGGATTGCCCAAGGCGCTGTGCTGTTTCGGATCGACACTTCCGACTTTCGCAATGCAGTCGACGCCGCAAAAGCCGATGTGGCCTCTCAGCAAGTGGCCATTCTGCAAGCGCGCGAAGAAGTCGCCTCAGCCAAAAGGGAATTGGAACGGTTTGAAGAGCGCAGCAGTTTTCGCGAAGCCTTTGCCAGCGTGGATAGCGGTGACTACGCATCAAGAATTCTTCCGCCTGACAGCTTGACCAATAGCGATGCTGAGATTGCAGCGCCAAGTGAGGCAGGCGATGCATCGAGCCAGCCATTAGTTACCAGCAGGCCCGCACCAAACAATCTTGCAACCCGAGAGCCGCAATTGCGATCAGCACAGGCCGCTTTGGCAAGAGCGCAGGCGCAATTGGCCAATGCTAACACCTCACTAGGGCGTACCGTGGTGCGAGCGCCCTTCTCTGGCGCAGTTCGCACCGAAAGCGTCGCGGTTGGCAGCTATGTCCAACCCGGACAATCGCTCGGCTCAATCCTCGGCACAGGCGACTATGAGGCTATGATCCCGCTGTCAGAGAGCGCAGCGGCCCTTATCCCGAGCCTGTTCAGCGCTGGCGATGGTCGCCGCATCCAAGCAGCTGTTTTCTCCGATTATGGCGGCGTTCGCTATCGCTGGAACGCTTATGTCGACCGGGTCAGCAGCGTACTCAACCCCCAAACGCGCACAATTGACGTCTTTTTGCGCATTCCCAACCCACAAAGGGGGGGCGCCCCGGCTGCCACTCCAGAGAATGAAGGAAAAGACCTAGGTGGGCGCGCACCGCCGCTGTTTGTAGGCAGCTTTGTGAGCGGCGAAATCGCCGGCAAACCGCTCGATCAATACGCTATCCTTCCCCTCGAAGCCTTGCGGTCGGGCGAGACGATTTGGCTTGTTCGCGATGGCAAATTGCAAATTGTTGAGGCTAAGATTTTCCAACGAACCGACACAGATGCGCTCATCAGCACGGATGGATTGGGCGAGAACCCAGTGGTCGTGATCGGCAATATGAAGGTTGCGACTGAAGGCATGAAAGTTCGCACCGCCTCGCCGCGCAGTTCAGCACCGCCCGCCAGCAGCAACACCAAACCTGCCAAGTGACGCAGCCCACTGAATTTGATGCTCCAATGTCGGAGCAGCCCAGCCCAGAACAGCCAAGTAAGGCGATTTTGGAGCAGACCGGCATCGTTGCCTTTATGGCGCGCAATGGGGTCGCAGCCAATTTGCTGATGGTCTTTCTATTCGTTGTGGGAATGGTCTCTTACAGCTCAATTGTTCAAGAAGTTTTCGCCGAAAACAGTCTTGATACGGTTTCTATCAGCGTCGCCTATCCCGGAGCGACCCCTCAAGAGGTGGAAGAATCCATCGTTCAGAAAATTGAGGAAGCTGTCGAAGCCGTCGACGATGTTAAAGAGATTGAAGCGACCGCATCGGAGAACAGCGGATCGGTTCTAGTCGAGTTTGAGCTTGGGACCGACATCGACCGCGCGCTTGATGATATCAAGGCCGAAATTGATCAAATCCAAACCTTCCCAGACGATGCTGAGGAACCTGAAATCCGCGAGGTTACGACGCGGCAAAGCGTGGTCCGGATCGCAATCTATGGCGATGTATCAGAGGATGCGCTGAAGCAAACGGCATACCGGCTTGAGGATTCTTTATCGGCCCTGCCAGCCATCTCATTCGTCGATACAAGTTCGGTTCGCGAGTATGAAATCTCGATTGAGGTGCCGCAGGCAACGCTTCAGTCGCTCGGGCTGTCACTTAATGACGTATCGCGTATCATTGCAGCAAGCAGTCTCGATAGCCCAGCAGGCTCTATCGACACCGACGCTGAAGAAGTGCGCGTGCGAACAATCGGTCAGAATTACAACCAACAGAACTTTGAAGATATCATCCTAGTGAGCGATGCCAATGGTTCGCTGATCAGACTGGGCGATGTCGCAAATATCCGCGATGAATTTGAAGACGCCTCGCTGATATCACTTTACGACGGCAAGCCTTCAGCCTTTGTTGAAGTCTTTCGCACCAGCGACGAGCGCGTGCTGGATATCTCCTCTGCAACCAAAGACTATCTGGAGGGCAGTTTTGCTCAAACGCTTCCTGAAGGCATCTCTTATGCCATCTGGAACGATGAGAGCGAGTTTCTCGATGACCGCCTTAGTCTGTTGCTCAAAAACGCTGCAATCGGCTTGTTCCTCGTATTGCTGGCGCTGACTTTGTTCCTCGACATTCGCTTGGCTGGCTGGACGGCTTTGGGGATCGGGGTCACCTTTGTTGGCGCGATAGCCATTCTCGACCTCGTCGGATCGAGCATCAATATGTTCTCGCTCTTTGGCTTTATTCTGGCTTTGGGCTTGGTCGTGGACGATGCGATCGTCGTTGGTGAAAGCGTTTATGCAAGGCGCGAGAGCGGCCGCACGGGATTGGGCGCAGCCGTCAGCGGCGCTCGGCGAGTAACGGTGCCCGTAATCTTCGCGGTGCTTACAACCCTCGCCGCATTCTCTCCGCTGTTCACGATTGGCGGCACAATTGGCAAAATTCTTGCCGATGTGCCGGTTGTGGTGGTGGCGGTCTTGTCGCTGTCGCTGATAGAATGCTTGCTGATCCTTCCCAGCCACCTCAGCCATTTGCCCGCGCCGGGCACGCCTGTTCGAAGCCGTGTGGTTCGGTGGTTTGAAAAGGTCCAAACCAGGGTCGATGACTATCTCCAAGCCTTCATAAATGGCCCGCTTGATCGCACATTGCGATTTGCTGTGAGAATGCCGTTTGTGATCATCGCGGGCGGAGTGGGCATCTTCATCATTGTGATATCAATGATCCCGGCTGGAATTATCAAAAGCTCCTTCTTTCCAGCAATCGAGGCCGATGTGGTCTCCGCTCGTATTGAGATGCCAGCCGGGACCACAATCGAAGATACAGAGAAGATTGCTCGGCTAATCGAGCAACGCGGCCGCGAAGCTTACGCAAAGATGAGCGCAGAGCAATCTGATGATGAAACCGAGCCGCTCAAAGCGACCTATACATTGATCGGACAGCAAGCGCGCGA
>CAZTFZ010000009.1:5576-16521 GCA_964613105.1 uncultured Porphyrobacter sp.
CGCCTAAAGCCTCAGGCGCGCTCTCTGGGTGTGACCTTGCAGGACGTCGCCTTGCAAACCCGAGCTGCGTTCTTTGGTAGCGAGGCCTTGCGCGTGCAGCGCGGGCAAGAGGATATGCGTGTCTATATTCGCTTGCCCGAAGAGGAGCGCAATTCGATAGTCGATGTCGAGCGTTTCCAAGTGCGCGTTCCGGGCGGCGAAGTGCCCCTTGCAAGCCTCGCAGAAGTGTCTTTTGGCGAGGCCCCCTCAGTCATCCGGCGTACTGATGGGCGGCGCGTTACAACCGTCACAGCAGACCTTGATAGCGAGATCGTCACCAGTCAGGAAATCGCTGATGCTTTGGCCGATGAGATCATGCCCGAATTGCAGGCGGACTATCCAAATCTGCTCTATAAATTCGGCGGTGAGCAGCGAGAACAGCAGGAGGCCTCCGGCGACCTTGGCATCGCGTTCCTTGCCGCATTGGTGATGATCTATGCTCTGCTTGCAATCCCGTTCCGATCCTATCTGCAACCTTTGATCATTATGGCGGTAATTCCGTTTGGCATCATTGGCGCATTGCTGGGGCATTTCGTGTTGAGCATTCCTCTTGGTGTGCTCAGCATGTTCGGCATTATCGCTTTGTCGGGCGTGATCGTGAATGGCTCGCTCATTCTCATCGATTTCATCAATGAAAATGTCCGCGAAGGTATGGACATTGAAGAGGCCATTCTAACAGGCGCAAAATCGCGCTTCCGCCCGATCATGCTCACCTCGCTTACCACATTCTTGGGCGTTGCACCGATCACATTTGAGACGAGCCTTCAAGCGCAGTTCTTGATACCCATGTCAGCGAGCCTAGGCTTTGGCGTCTTGTTTGGTGCTTTTATCTTGCAGCTGCTTATCCCAGCGCTTGCGGTAATCGAACACAAGGGCAAGCGCCGCATTAAGCGGGTTTGGTCGCAGCACTAACAAGATGCCCTGCCAGAATGCCTCGTGCGATCACGCGCAAAGCCAAAGCCTCTTCGGCACCTTCAAATATTGACAGAACGCGCGCGTCGACAAACAGCCGAGAAACAGCGCATTCCTCTGCATATCCCATTCCGCCATGTATTTGCAGCGCCTCACGGGTCACTATCTCTGCGGATCGGCACGCAAACAGCTTAGCAAGGCTCGCCTCCATTTGGCCTCCGCCTTCATCCATTTGCTGCGCAACTGCATAGGCCAATGCCCGGCTCGCCATAAAGCGAGCAGTGATGCTCGCGATCTTGCATTGGATAAGCTGATGATGACTGAGCGGCTTGCCAAATATCTTGCGATCACTGGCATATTGGATTGAGGCCGCAATCGCTGCAATCATCACACCATTGGCGCGAGCAGCCGTTTGAATGCGTCCGCCGGTCATGCCGTTCATGGTGAAATAGAACCCGCGTCCAAGCCCCGCCTCGCCGCCCAAAACATGGCTGTCTGGCACAAAGAAATCCTCATAGGACATCTCAAAACTGTGCATTCCGCGATAACCGATGGTCGGGATTGCTTTGCCAGTCATCCGGCCCCCACCATCTTGCACATGCTCGAATGCGTGCCCTTCAGAGCGCGGCTTTTCGACCAATAGGATCGAAAGGCCCTTAAAGCCCGGCTCATCGCCCGTCCGGGTCACAACCATCAGCACATCAGCCTTGCCCGCAAAGGTGCACCAGGTCTTCGCGCCATTGAGCAGCCAGCCGCCCTCGACCTTTGTGCCCTTCAAATTGAGACTGGCAGCATCCGATCCAAAATCGGGTTCGGTGATCGAGATTGCGACGAGTTTCTCTCCGGACGCAATCTTAGGAAGCCATTCTTGCTTTTGCACCTCGGTCCCGCCCGCCAGAATTGCCCGTGATAGAATTTCTGGCCTAGTGATAAGGCTACCGCCTGCTCCCAATGATGCCTCTGACAACGCCTCTGTGACCGCGATCATCGTCTGCGTGTTCTCGCCCTCATCGGGCGCTGTCCCGCCGAAACGCTCCGGAATGGATAGGCCAAACACGCCCATTTCGCGCATTTGGTCGAGCAGCTCGTCGGGAATGGTCAGGTCTTCGCGGTGGATTTTTTCAGCGAGCGGTTCAACGCAATCCTTGGCGAAGCGGCCAAACATTTCGCGCGCAAGATCGACGTCTTCGTTTGTCGAAATCGCCTTAAACGCATCGCCGCCTTCGCAAATCATCTGTCCGGCCTCTGCCAGCAATTGCGGGCTCGCGCCGCCTGCAAGGTCAGTTAACTCGGGTGCGGCGAGCATGCCTGCCACTTCACCGCTGCGACCCATTCCAGAGGCAATCGCGCGCAAACGGCGGACAATTTCTGGCACAGTTTCACCAGCGCAAACTTGAGCCATCACGCCGCTAAGTGGCTCACCTTCAACGCTCTGTTCAACAAGCTGGCGCAGCGATCGCAATTCAGCAGCAGCAAAGGCAAATTCATAGCAAAGGAGCTGGTTCTCGCTGAGCAAAGCCTCATCCAGCTTGCCGTCATTCGCACAGGCCAGCGCGAGCTTTTGGCCAAGCAAGCCGAAGACACTGTCTAGCTGCGCAATCACCGTGAGCAAGTGGGTCGCGCGCTCTTCATTGTAGATTGGTGACGCCACATTCACGCTGATTTCCCAAATATTGAGTTTTCAATGATGCCTTTCGCCGAAGCTGTCAATCTGCACCCAGCTCGTCTCCAACTGGCTGCGATTGCCCTTCAGGCAATGCTACCAGCACTCTTTGCGCTCAGCACACTGTCTAATTGCACACCGGATTGACATATACCATGCGACTGCACTGATCCCGCTCTAACCATTGAATGTTGGCGTTTGCCAAGATAGGCTGAACGCCATGGCAGCGCCATCAAGTTTGACGGGCGCAAGCTTGGTTGAATACTGCATAGAGACCGTAAAGCCTGCTTGGCGACAATATCCGCTCTCACCCCCAGTTCCAGACATTAACCAATGACCACAAGGGCATCATTCCGCCCGCCCCGCCCCGCATCAATTTTCACTCAAGCGCGTTTAGTCTGACACCACCGGCGTTTGGAACCAACCTCAAGCCTCGCAAATCGACCGGGCGCTGGGATGGGCCGCTAGCAGCCCGCTTAGCCATTTCACTTTGTCTTTGTTGGCGACCAGGGCCGTGATACATCCGCCAAAACCGCCACCCGTTAGCCTCGCGCCCAAAGCCCCTGTGCGTACAGCGTCGGCGACCAGAGCGTCGATCGGTTCTACTGACATCTCAAAGTCGTCGCGCATAGAGATATGGCTCGTATTCATCGCCTCGCCCATCGCCTTGGCATCGCCCGCCTTCAAAGCCTTGACCGCGCTCAGAACTCGGCGGTGCTCGGTTGCGCAGTGCAGCGCGCGTTTGCGTATCGGTTCAGCAAGCAGAGAGCGGCGGATTGCGTCAGGGTCCAGATGGCACAGATCATCGGTTCCAAAATGCGCTTTCGCTTCGTCGCACTCGACTTTGCGCGCCTTATACCGCCCATCGGTGAGTTTACGTGAAACGCCAGAATGGATCACGACAAAGGTGTGATTTCGCGGCAAGTCAACGAGCTCATAGTCAAGCGCATTTGTGTCTAGCGCCATAGCCATGCCCGGTTTCGCAATTGCCACGGCGAACTGGTCCATAATCCCGCAAGGGACGCCGAGATAATCGTTCTCAACCCGGCGCGCGGCGATAGCAATATCTGTATCGCTTGGGAGGGTTGCACCCGATGCTTTGCCTTTCACGTCTCTGGCGGCTTTCAGGATTGCGACCGTAAGAGCTGCGCTTGAGGAAAGCCCTGCGCCTTGCGGAATGTTAGAACGGATCGTTAGCTTCGCACCACCTTTAAGCAGTCCTAGCGCTTTCGCTTCGCGCAGGGCCCCGAGGCTTGCATCTGACCAATGCCCGCGTCCCGCTTGTGACAGATCACGCTGGGCTGGTTCGTCATATTGGTCAGTGGTCACGTGCACGGCGCTGTCTGCGCGCGGCTCCAACTCGACGGTGACGCCCACGCTAAGAGCGGCGGGCAGAACCATTCCGCCATTGTAATCAATATGTTCGCCAATCAGGTTTACCCTGCCCGGTGCGCTGCCCTTGCCTATCACGTCAAGCTCCGCGCAGCGCCTGAACGGCGGTCTCGGGCATCACATCAACGGTAAAGGTGCCAGTGTGCTGCTCGACAGAAGCCAAGTATTTGACCCGGCCCTTTGCGCGCAAAAGCGGGTAGAATTGCACCGTAAAGTGGTAGCCCTTTGAGCCGCTTGCGGGCGCTGCATGGAAAGCCATCATCGTGGCAGCCGGGCCCTCAAACACAGCGTCATAGCGCCGAGTGATTTCCCCTAGCCAATAAGCGAGAGCGTCCAGCTCTTCATCGCTGCAATCCCATGGCCCCGCGCGACGCTCTATTGGGGCAAGCCAAACCTCAAACGGGAACCGAGCAAAACGCGGCACAAAAGCAGCCATCCCGCCCTCTTGCCCAAGGCCATAATCCGGCATGCACTGCGCAATCTCATCTGCAAGATCATAGCCGCCCGAAAAGGCATCGATCGCTCGTTGCTGGACAGATGGAATTTGTTCAAAGCCATAAATCTGGCCGTGTGGGTGGTGGAGCGTCACCCCCACTTCATCCCCGCGATTTTCAAACGGCAAGACATAATTGCAGCCCGATGCAAACAGTGCCTCGTAGCGATCAATCAAAGCGGCGATGAACACTTGGCGGCGGTCTTGCCCAATGGTGTGGAGACTGCCGTTTGCGTCAGGCGCATAGACCACCACATCGCAAGCGCCCTTAGCAGGCTCGGCCATGATCCCAGCCAATTGGGAGGCGGTTGAAGCAGATTTGTGGAAGGCAGCAAATTTGTTCTCAAAAACTGCCAATTCAAAATCGGCGAAGGGAATCTCGGTTTCCACTCCGCCCATAACCGACGGCGCAAGCGGATCGTCAGCCGCTGAAGGTTTGAACGTCCGGTTCTGGCGGTGCGCGGCGTAGACATTCCATTCTTGGCGCAAGGGATGAAAGCGCAACTCGCCGCCTTGCGCAATCGGATCAGCCGTCTCGCTGATCAGCGCAAGGTCATGCGGCTTTCGTCCGTATAAGCGCAGCATTCGGCCATCGGCCTTGCGATGTTCGCGCAGATAGGTTGGCTTGCCACCTAAGGTGCGGGCCAAAGAGGGGACCAGAGACGGGGGCGGCGCGTTGACTTTGGTCAAACCGCTTCTCCGCGGCCTTCAAACCAGCGGGCTACTTTATCGCGCGTTTCAGCATCAAGATGCAGTCCCAGCTTGCTACGGCGCCAAAGAACATCATCGGCCGCGCGGGCAAACTCATGGGCCTCAAGATATTCAAGCTCGCGCGCATAAAGGTCGCCGCCAAAGTGTTCGCCAAGGCCATTCTCGCTCGTTACCCCGTCAAGCAGGGTGTGAACCTGTGTCCCATAGGCGCGCGCAAACCGGTGTATCATGCGGGGATTGGCCCAAGGGTATTGCGTCTGGAAATCGGCGACCAATTGGTCAAATTGCATCGGATCAAAACCGCCACCCGGCAGCGGCTCGTCTGCGGTCCAACTTGCGCCTGCGCCTATATCAAGTTTCTCAAGCGCATGTTCGGCAAGCTTGCGATAGGTGGTGATCTTGCCGCCGAATATGGACAGGATGGGAGCGCCATTCTGGTCATCCAGATCAAACACATAATCGCGCGTTACGGTTGAGTTGTCAGACTTGTGATCATCATAAAGGGGCCTCACGCCCGAATAATCCCACACCGCCTGATCAGGGGTCACATCGGTGCGCAGATATTCATTGGCAGCGTCGCAAATATACTGCTTTTCAGCGTCCGAAATAGCGACCTTGGCAGGGTCGTCTTGGTAGAGGACATCGGTTGTCCCCACCAGCGTGTAGTCGCGCTCATAGGGGATCGCGAAGATTATCCGGTTGTCGCGATTTTGGAAGATATAGCCTTCTTCGTGATCGAAGAGCTTGGGGAAGATCAAATGGCTTCCTTTGACGAGGCGCACATTGTCCTGTGCCTCTCCTTCGCTTGCTTCTCCTAGCACCGCATCGACCCAAGGCCCCGCAGCGTTAATCACCGTCTTTGCGCGAACGCTCTCTACGCCAGCCTCGCCTTTTAACGTCGCAGTCCAATGCGCCCCATCACGTGCCAAACCAGTGCACTGCGTGCGCGTGCGGATCACAGCCCCTTTAGCGGCGGCATCCATGCAGTTGAGCACAACAAGCCGCGCATCTTCGACCCAGCAATCGGAATATTCAAACCCACTGACCAAGCGATCCTTCAGCGTCTCCGCATGGGGCTGTGCGCGAAGATCAACCGTTTTTGCAGGAGGCAAGAGTTTGCGCCCCCCTAGATTGTCGTACAAAAACAAGCCCAGTCGCAGCATCCATTTGGGGCGCAGCCCCTTGTCATGCGGCAACACAAATCGCATCGGCCACACAATGTGCGGCGCGATTTTGAGAATACGCTCGCGCTCGATCAGGCTTTCGCGAACAAGACGAAACTCGAAATGTTCCAGATAGCGGAGCCCTCCGTGGATCAGCTTGGTCGAGGCGCTCGATGTGTGGCTGGCAAGATCGTTCATCTCCACCAAGAGCACTTTAAGCCCGCGGCCCGCAGCATCGCGCGCTATGCCTGCGCCGTTGATGCCTCCGCCAACGATCAGCAGATCATAAGTGATGGTGTCGGACATTGGACCCCTTTGCCAGTCAAATAGATTGCAGGTGATAGATGACGGCGCTGTCTGGGTGAAGCGGCGGTGTTTGCAGCCCCACTTGCATCAAGGCAGACCCTGCAAAAACACTGCCCTCACCCAGCAAATCAAGAGCTTGGACTATCGAGTGTCCGCTAATCGAAGGATCGGTGAGTGGCCAGACAATTCTTAGTCGGTAATTGGCGTCGCCATCGAGCCCAGTAAAGAACAGGCGATCAGGCGCGGTGCGTGGGCGTGAGTTTAACAAGGCGTAGCTGAACAGCGCCTCGTCCCGCGCGCCTGAAACAACGCCAACCACATTGGCGTGATCGGCTGATGGAACGCGGTGGAACATGCCAGAGTGCAAAAGCGCACGTTTCTCTTTGTAAAGCGCGATACCTTTGGCCAGCACAGCCCTGTCCGCCTCGCTTTCGCTCTGCAAATTCAGCTCAAGCCCCATATGGCCAAAAATCGCGCTAGCGACGCGGAATTCCATGGTGAAACGGCGGCCAGTAATGTGGCATTTTTCAGGGCCAACATGCGCGCCTTGGACCCGCAATGGGAAGAAAAAAGACGCGCCCTTTTGGATATGCTGCCGGTCACGCGCATCGTTATTGTCAGAGGTCCAGATGCGGTCTGTGCGCTGCAAAATGCCATAATCCGCCCTCGCCCCGCCCGACGAACAGCTTTCGATTTCGAGGTTTGGAAAAGCATCCCGCAAACGGTCAATCAAGCGGTACACGGCTAGCGTTTGCAAATGCATCACGGCCTTCCCGCCAGCACCGCCGGGGTGATGGCTGTCCCGGTTCATGTCCCATTTGATGTAGTCAATGCCGTATTCTTCCACCAACGCGGCTATTTTCCCATAGAGATAGTCGCTGACCTCGCACTTGCTGAGGTCCAAGGTGAGTTGATTGCGAGAGGCAATCTGCTCCACACCCGGCGCTTCAAGCACCCAATCAGGATGCGCGCGGTAAAGATCACTATCGGGATTGGTCATTTCTGGCTCAAACCAAAGCCCGAACTCCATACCGGCCCCGCGCACTGCGCCGACAATAGGGTGCAGGCCTTCGGGATAGACCTCTGGCGAGACCCACCAATCGCCCAACCCGCTCGTGTCATTACGGCGGCTACCGAACCAGCCATCGTCGAGCACAAACCGTTCAACGCCAACGCTAGCGGCCATCTCAGCAAGTTCGATGATACGCGCTGTATCGTGGTCGAAATAGACCGCTTCCCAACTGTTGAAATGAACAGGGCGCGGTTTAGCCTTAGTGCGCGGATCGAGGATCTGGTCGGTAAGATGCGTATGAAAGGCATGGGTGACAGCGCCAACCCCTTCATCGCTCCAACAGGCCAAAAGATCAGGCGTGCAATACCGCTCTCCCGGCTCCAACTGCATCTCTCCTGGCATCAGCAATTCACCCATTTGCAAGACGCTGCGCCCGTCGGGCAAACGGTCCACACTGGTCCGGTGATTGCCGCTCCATGCAAGGTGAACCCCGCAGGCAAGGCCTTGGACTTCATCCGTTTTCGCAGTTTTCAGGACAAGGCCTGGGAAACACTCATGACTGGTCCGCCCTGCCCGGTTCTCGCGCACATAGCTTCCCTGAAATTCGCCAATTTCCTCGGTTTGAAACTCGCTTGACCACCGACCCGAAAACCCCATTATTTCGGTAAGACGCGGATCAATCGGGAGGCACAATGCAGCGCACCAATCGAGGCTGAGTGCGTCTTGTCCTGTGTTCTCAACCATAGTGCTCGACGTAAGAACGCCGGTGCTGGCGTTAAGGCTGATTGAATAGGTCGCGGCAATGCCAGTGCGCGCATCGCTGCATTTGATCTGTACAGAGCCTTGGTCAAGCCGCTGGACACTCTCAACCCTCAAGTCGAATGCCCAATCTTTACCAGCACGACTGGCCACAAGGCCGGGAGGCGCAAGAGTGCCGGTCGCCAGCTCATTCGACAGAGTGATTGGCCGCTCTTGCGAAGCGCTGCCATCGACATACTGCCAATTGGTGAGCGCTTTGATTTGCTCCGGCCTAGCGCCCCTTTCTCCCGAGGCCATCTCAGGCCCGCAATAGATCACACTTGGGCGCTGCCCTATTTGAGCCTCAATGATAAAAAGCGCGCCTCTTCCAGAGAGGCCGGCCCCCGAAAGGCCACCGCCTTTGAAGACAACGAAACGCTCATCCAAGCTAGCTTGATCGGCACGGCAGCCTGCCGCACTTTCAAACTCTGACACTACAGAGCCTTGGTTTTCGCCCGAGTTATCAGCATCCATCGTCCTGATATCCTTCTCGCACCAGTGGTCTGATTTCGCATCGTCATTCATCCAAATTGTCCATTCAAGCAGCACTCAAAGGAAACCGTTTGCTCCTATACTCAACTTGCGCGAATTTCCTCGGCAACGAAAGTGGTGTTTTGGCGTTCTTACCTCAAAACGCACTTTGCCGCACTTCACCCTTATCTGCATGACCCGCGAAAGCGGGTGATATGGTTAGAGAAGAGGGCACTCATGGCGTCAGTGTCTGACACTAACAGGGGTTTCACCACGCTGGCCTTGCATATATGCCCGCCAAGTTGAATGAGTGGATTGGGCAAGGACGCACGCCACCGAAAATGGCAAAGTCGCTTGCGCTAGGGCACTTGCACTGGGGCAATTGCACGGGGGAGAGCCAAATGAACGTCGTACAGATAGCCGTTTTCTTCGGTTTAATGGCTGCCCTTGCCTATTTCACTTGGGCCAAGGTCGCCGCAGCACAAGCCGCGAGTAAGGCGTCTGCGGATAAGGAAATCTTCCTAGCAGGCGGCGGGCTGAGCTGGTTCTTTGTGGCAGGCGCGATCACACTCACAAACCTCTCCACCGATCAGCTTGTGGGCATGAACGGAGCGCAGATGTTCCTTCTTGCCTGGTGGGAAATAGCGGGATTTGTCGGGCTGATGCTGCTCGCCTTCGTGTTTGTGCCGATTTATTACCGTGAGCATTGTACGACCGTCACTCAGCTGCTGGAAAAGCGATATAAGGGAGGCAGCATTCGCACGGTAATCTCCGCGTTGTTCTTGGCCGGAAACGTGTTCATTTACTTGCCTGCAGTCATCTATTCGGGCTCGCTCTTTATTCAATCCCTATTTGGGATCAGCCTTGGCATCGGGCCGTTGGGCTTTGACAATGGCTTGATTGTCATTGCCGCCGTCTTCGCCGTGGTCGGAGCTGCTTATGCGATCCTTGGCGGGCTTCGAGCGGTCGCCGTTCTCGACACTTACAGCGGCATCGGCATTTTGGGCCTAGCGTTGGTGGTGGTGTTTTTGGCGCTGCAAGCGATTGATTTTGATTTTTCCGGCGTTCCGGCGGAGCGCCTGTCGATGGTAGGGGACAACAATTCACAGATCCCGTGGCACACATTGTTCACCGGCATGATCTTCATCCAAATCTTCTATTGGTCCACCAATCAAAATATCACGCAAAAGGCGCTGGCTGCGCCCAATGTGAAAGAGGCGCAAAAGGGGATCATTGCCGCCGCTATCGTGCGCGTGTTGATCGTGCCGCCCATCGTCGTGATACCGGGCGTTGTTGCCTATAAATTGTTCGGAGGCGTGGGAGACAAAGCCTATGGAATGCTCGTCGATCAAGTCCTGCCCAGCTGGACCAGCGGGTTGTTTGCGGCGATGATAGCTGCGGCCGTATTGACAACATACTCTGCCGTCATGAATGCAACGATCACGCTGTGGTCGGTCGATTTCCATCGCAAGTTCATCAATGCGGATGTCGATGTTGTGCGCCTCAATCGCAAGGTCGGGATTGCGGCGATGTTTGTCTCGATCCTGCTGGTGCCGCTTTATGCCAATGCTGAGAGCATTATCGATCTGCTCCAGCAATTGAACGGGCTGCTTTCCATGCCGATATTGTCAGCTTTCGCTGCGGCGTTGCTGTTTCGCAATATGGATGCGCGCGCCGCTGTTGCGGGGCTGGTTTACGGGGTCAGCATCTACGCCTTCCACACTTTCTTCCTCTATACAGATCGCGCAATATGGGGCGGGACGACCTATTACCGTCACCTTGGCCTTGATTGGCTGCATTACATCGACGTGATGGTCTTTGTGCTGTTTTCCTCGATTGCCGTATCGCTGTTCACCAATCGGATTGTGTTTGGGAACAGGGCAAGCTTTATTGGCTTTGGGCGAGCACAATCGGCTTGATTGAGCGCCTTATTGGCGGCTGGTCAGCAGCCTCAAACGGGTTGCCGCGTGCTTTCAGCTCAAGCC
>CAZTFZ010000009.1:16621-22865 GCA_964613105.1 uncultured Porphyrobacter sp.
GGCCAGCGGGATTATCGCGCGAGCCAACCACCATCGACTGCGAGAATATGACCCTGAACATAGCGCGCTGCATCTGAGGCGAGGTAAACTGCCGCACCTCCCAGATCGCTTGGATCACCCCAGCGACCTGCGGGAATGCGCTCAAGGATTTGCCGATTGCGGACCTCATCCGCTTGCAGAGCAGCAGTGTTGTTTGTCGCGATATAGCCGGGCGCAATCGCGTTCACATTGATGCCTTGGCTCGCCCACTCATTAGCCAAAAGCTTGGTCAATCCGCCCACACCACTTTTCGATGCGGTGTAGCTTGCCACTCTAACCCCACCTTGAAAGGTTAGCATTGAGGCAATGTTGATGATCGAGCCACCGCCATTTCCAGTCATATGACGCGCGGCTGACTGGCTAAGGAAGAACAGAGACTTCAAATTAGTGTTGAGCACCGCATCCCAATCCTCCTCGCTAAACTCAAGGGCGTCAGAACGGCGTATGATACCGGCATTGTTGACTAAGATGTCAAGTCCGCCAAGGTGCTCCACAGCCTCTTTAACAATCCGATCACACGGCTCAGCGGTTGCCAGATCAGCCTTGATAACAATCGCGCGGCGTCCGGCTTGCTCAATCATTGCAAGCGTTTCGGAAGGGTCGCTGCGCGCGGCGAGCGCAATATCGGCGCCGGCCTTGGCCAAGGCCACCGCGATCCCCTGACCGATCCCAGTATTTGCGCCGGTTACAACCGCAACTTTGCCGGTCAGATCAAACATGGATCCGCTCATCAGCCAAGCCCTTTGAGATAGGCGCTGATCTCTTCATCCTGAGAATTGGTATAAAACAGTTCGGCAAAACTCGCCGGTGCAATCGCCGCTTTGAGCAGGTCTTGATCGACCGACTTAAGGACGCTGAGCATGTCCTTTGAACCGGCCTGCTTGAGATCTGCCAGTTTTCCGCGGTTCACAGCCATGATTTCCGCGCGTTCCTTCGGATAACCAAGCCCGGGTTCCTGCGCGAACAATTTGCGATAACAATCTTCTAGATTGAGCTCAGCCGCCCAGCCAAAACCTTTTGCGTAAGGCATCGACATGGCGTTGCCAGCGTTGATCTGGCTGAATAAGAACGCATCGGTTGGGTCAATCACCAGCCCGCAAAACACACCGGGCATAGAGTTGCATGCCAACATCGAACCCATACCTGTTCCGCAACCAGTAACCACAAAGTCGGCCGCCTTGGAATTGAGCAGGATCCCTGTCAGCAGGCCGTTCATCACATAAGTGAGCTGCGCGTCGTCTTCTGCTGAGTGCATTCCGTAATGATGCACTTCATGGCCGAACTCGCCTGCCACATTCGACAAAGCAGAATGAATTACAGGGCTTTTTGCCGCCTGACTGTTTTCAACGATCAAAGCTATTTTCATAAATTCCACTCCAAAAAAACCAACGCGATCATCCGCGTAATATACGTTATAGCGACCGCAAGGTAACCGGTGTCATTTGTATAATCAACTGATCTTTTGCCACCATGATCGAGCGGTCAAAATTTTTCTTAAGCCCCTCGAGGGGCAGCAACAGAGCCGCGCTCGATCAAATGCGAATGCAAGAGCCATTCTTGATTGGAAGCATCATCAATTGGAGCGATGATCTTCTGTGCTGCCAACCGCGCCATCTCTGCAATCGGCCAATGAACCGTCGTCAGAGCAGGCCACACGTGGCTCGACAAGGGTGTATCATCAAAGCCCACAACAGACATGTCATCGGGCACGGTTAAGCCCGCCCTTCGACATGCGATCATCGCCCCGATTGCCATTTCATCATTGCAGGCAAAGATCGCTGTGGGAGGTTCATCCAACTCAAGCAATTGTTTGGCTGCCTCCACCCCGGTTTCAAAGGTGTAATTGCCCGATCTCACTAGGGCTGGGTCTAAGTGGAGGCCCGCTTTTGCCAAGGCCTCCTCGCACCCTGCCCGGCGTTCGCGCGGTGAAGTGAAGCCTTCCGGCCCTTCGATTAGGGCAATTCTCTTGTGCCCCTTCTCTACCAGATAGGTGACCGCTTCGCGTACCGCCTCACGATCATTGGAGCTTACGACATAGGCGGGTTTGTCCATCTGAATAGACCCCATCCGAATAAAGCGTGAGCCGAATTCATGGCACAATTGCGCAATTGGGTCATCGCCTGATATAGGCGGAAGCATGACCACCCCATAGGGCTTTTGCCGCTCAAGAAACTCTCTCACATTTTCTTCAAAGCTAGGGAGTTTTCGGTCAAAAGGCTGCACCATCAGGCCGTATTCTGTGCCGCTCAATGCTTCGAGAACGCCTTGCTGAACATTCACGAGGAATTGCGCATTGGGATTGTCATGGATCACGGCGATGATGAAATTTCGGCTGAGTGCTAAGGCGCGCGCTTGCAGGTTCGGGACAAAGCCAATCTCAGCGATAATTTTCTCAACGTGAGCGCGCGTCTTGTCGCTGAGGGCTGGAGATTTGTTGATTACCCTGCTGACAGTTTTCTTCGACACATTCGCAAGGGCTGCGACATCGTTGATGGTCGGTCTGCCGCTTTTTGCCATGAAAATCCCTAAATGTGCCCCACGGCTTGATACTCAACGTCTACCGGAAGGCAACGCCTTTTAAAACGTAATCTCAAAATGCGTTTGGCAAAGCAAGTGAAAGAGCCGGGATATAGGTGATGAGCACCAAGGCCACCAGCAATGTCAGGTAAAAGGGCCAGATCGTTCGTACCATCAAAGCGAGCGGCACTTTGCCCACTGCTGATCCCACAAACAACACAGAGCCAACAGGTGGTGTGACCAACCCGATCCCCAAATTGATCATCATAATGATCCCGAAATGGACCGGATCAACGCCTGCACCTATCGCCACTGGCAAGAAGATCGGAGTGGTGATGACGATCAAAGGCGCCATGTCCATGAACGTCCCCAAGGCTAGTAGCATTACATTGATGATGAGCATGGTCAGGATAGGATTGGCGGTCATCCATCCAATCAATTCTGCGAGCGCTGCAGGCACTTCGAGCAGGGCCAGAGCAAAGCCAAAGGCTGAAGCGGCAGCGATAATGAAGAGCACCATTGAGGCGGTGCGCACCGACTTTTGCGCTGCTTCCCAAAAGGCGTTCCAGCCCAATGTTCGATAAGCGAAGGCTCCAATGGCCGCTGTATAAATAACGGCGATGGCAGAACTTTCAGTTGGCGTGAAAATCCCGCTCAAAATTCCGCCCATTATGATGATCCCGGTCACAAGGCCAGGCACCGCATAGACGAAGGAAAGCCCAAATTCGCGCCATCCAGGAAACTCGCCCTTGGGCAGCCCTCTCTTGCGGGCGATCATCCATGCCGTGCCCATCAGCATCGCGCCTGTCATAATGCCCGGCACGATGCCTGCCAAAAACAGATCACCGATCGACACGCCAATACCTGACGCCGCGGAATAGATTATCATGTTGTGCGAGGGCGGAATAAGGAGGCCAACAATGGCCGCGGTTACGGTTACATTGACGGCATAATCCTTTGGATATCCTCTTTCCTCCATTAAAGGCACCATGGTTGATCCAATCGCAGAAGCGCTTGCGATTGCAGAGCCTGAGACAGCGCCGAACATCATTGATGCACCCACATCAACCAGCCCCAAACCGCCTCGCACCTGTCCAAAGGCGGCATCGGCCACGCGCACAAGCCGGTCCGCTATGCCTGCGCGGTACATTAGATCGCCTGCAAAAATGAAAAAAGGGATCGCCATGAGTGTAAACACACTGATCCCGGCTGCCATGCGCTGAACCGCCACGACCAAGGGAATATCAATGGCCAAGAAGACCGCAAGCGCTGCACCCAGAAGCGCGTAGGCCACCGGCACTCCCACCGCCAAGAGGATCAGTAAAACGCCTAGAAGCAGAAGGATTTCCATCAGCTCTGCTCCTGCGTGTCTTGGCCGCTGCGCAGGCGCCTTGTGAAATGCACAATGGAAAAAATGATCGTCATCAGCCCTACAAAGGGGATTGGAAGATAGGCGAAAGACCGGCTTATACCCAGTGATGGGACCACATGTTCGCGCACTGCCAAAACCAGCTGCGATCCGTAAATCAGCAACACCAATCCGAACAGTGCGACAACCAAATGAAGCCCCAGGCGCAGCTTGTGCCGACTGCTTGGGGTCAGGCTTTGCTCCAGCACCTCAATACGAATGTGGAAGCGCTCCCAAATCCCTGATGCTGCGGCCAAAAACACATACCAAATCATCAGGATGAGCGCCGCCTGTTCGGTCCATGAAGGGCTTGAACCAAGAACAAACCGTCCAAAGACTTGCCAACCGATAATAGCGGTCATGGCCACCAGTCCCAAAGCCCCGAGACGAACAAGCCACTGCGACAAACGGTCCATCACTGTCTCCCAGAGTTTCGCAACGATTGGATGCGTTCAACAAGATCGCGTTGGCGCGGATCGTCGATAAAAGTGTCCCATATTTGCGTCACTGCGCTTGTGAATGGTGCAGGATCGACTTCGTTGACGCTTACTCCAGAAGCTGCAATTATTGCTTGGCTTTCGCGCACTTGTTTGTCCCAAAGCGTACGCATGTAGGGCACGGACAAAAGCGCTGCTTCGCGAACCAGTTCTTGATCCTTAACTGTCAGCCTGTCCCAACTGGCCTTCGACATCACAAACACCTCTGGCGCGAGCAAGTGATTGGTGAGGCTGTAATAGCGGGCAACTTCAAAGTGCTTGCCGCTTTCAAAACTCGGCCAATTGTTCTCGGCGCCGTCGATTACACCTTGCGAGAGCGACTGGTAGACCTCATCAAGCGGCATCGGCACCGCATCGGCGCCAAGCGCCCTGACCATGCCGACAAAGAGATCAGAACCAGGTACACGAAGCTTCAAGCCTTCCATGTCGCTTGGTTTTTCAATCGGGCCGCGTGTGTTGTAGAATGAACGCGAACCGGAATCGTAAAAACAAAGTCCGATTAATCCATGCGGTTCAAGCGAGGCGAGGATTTCCCTTCCGATCTCGCCGTCCATACTGGCGCGCATATGCTCGGTAGATTCAAAAAGAAATGGCAGAGCCGCGACTTTGGTGAGCGGTTCTATCGAATTGAGCGGCGCAAGGTTGACACGGTTGAAATCAAGCCCGCCAAATGTGGCAATCTCCAACGTGTCGCGCTCATTGCCCAATTGCCCGCCCGCATACATTTTGACTGACAATCGGCCATTCGTCCTTTCGGACAATATCTCGCCAAAACGGATGACGGCTTGAACTGTGGGATAGCCGTTTGGGTGCGTATCTGTGGTGGTGAAGGCTGTCCCAAGTCGCGCCTTACACCCGGTCATCGCAACCAGCGAGCCTGCTATCACAGCGCGCCGCGAGACCGGGTGCTCTACGATTGGGGAGAGGGAAAAAGAGCCAGGCCGCCGCGTCACGATGTGGTGGCCGCATGAAAGCTGAGCGTAAAATCGCCCATGCCTTTAAAAGAAACGCGCGCTTTATCACCGGGTTGAACGCGGTGGATTCCCGTTATGGCGCCGGTCGAGACAAAAGTTCCTTCTGGCAAGTCAATACCTGATCTTTGCGCGTGATCTATTAGGAAATTCACCGCTTTGCCGGTCAAATCGGCAAGGCTTGGAACTGTGCGGCTACCAATCCGCTCGTCATTGACCCAGCATTCAACGTCCAGCTCTTTGCCCGCATTGACGGGCCCGTCACTCAGCTCAGGACCCAAAATCATCCCAAAGTTATTGCCAAAATCGCTTATGATAGCAATTGGTCCAATCTCGTTAATACGGCTCATTGGGCTTCCTGCAATCTCAGCACCAATGAACAAGCGGTCCTTGTCGCGCGATGCTCCCAATTCGACAATCACCTCCGGCTCGACAGCCCCAAAGCCGCCAGCAAACACCGGGACATCAACATGCCCACCATCTTGGACGCGCTGGACACTCTTTGCAAAAATTGGCCCGGTTAAATGTGTAGCACCAGCCTTCTCGATGAATGCCGCGGGCACGCCGCCCACTTTCCAACCCACCACGCTGTCATCCCATACTGAGCGCGATACGGCTTGCACCTTATACGCCTCTTCCAGGGTAGCGAATAAAGGGCCTGGGAAATCCGGTAAAGCGATGGCGGATCGCCTGGCATCGACAAGAATCTGGGAGACTACCCGTATCCGGCCGGTGCCGAAGCTATCATTATAATCCGCCATCGCTTCGCCAACTCACTTAAGTCATCACTTGGGGAGAGATATTTTCAGTGA
>CAZTFZ010000010.1:0-1077 GCA_964613105.1 uncultured Porphyrobacter sp.
AGACGCTTTCAGACCCAGAACGCCAACAGCAGATCGTGAGCACTTTGACCGTTCTGAGCGAGGTCATGCTCGATATGCCGCTTGCGCCTTTGCTAGAACCGCTCAATCGCGCAGCTAGCGAAGCGACCGGCGAAGAGCCGCGTGAGATCGATCCAGATATGACCTTGCGCAGCGCTGCTCCTAATGCGGAAGAATTGCCGCAGCAGATCGAGCAACGCTTGCCCGAAGCCATGAACCAGCTCGCTGCCATGAGCGATGGCTTTGCCGCTTTTTTGCCCGCGCTTGTGGCAATGGGAGAGCAGCTTAAGGATCGGCTGCCAATTGATCGGCTTCAAACCAATTAATTGTCGTTAAGCCTCGAAAATGGACTGAAAAACTTGAGGCTGATCTGGATTTACTTGTCGCATTAGGGCAAACCTCTTGGCCTATGTGGCACCTTCATCAATTCCCCCTATGCCCGTTCAGCCGCAAGGTTCGTATCTTGCTGGGCGAAAAGAACATTCCCTATGAACTCGTTCGCGAAAACCCTTGGGAAGGGCGCGATGAATTATGGGCGCTCAATCCGGCTGGCCGCACTCCTGTTTTGCATGACCCTAAGGCACGCATCACCCTGAGTGATAGCCGCGCAATCTGCGAATATATTGAGGAAACCGTTGAGCATTTGCCGATGCTTGGGCGCAGCTCTGGCGAAAGGGCGGAAATGCGGCGCCTGGTGGCGATGTTTGACGAGAATTTCTATGGCGATGTCACCGCGCCCTTGTTGAATGAGCGTATGAAGAAGCGATTGATTTTGCGTCAGCCGCCTGACAGCCGGGTTCTTAGAGAAGCGATGAAGCTGGCTCATGATCACCTTTATTATATCGATTGGCTTGTCGATAACCGCAGTTGGCTAGCAGGTTCGACCATGAGCATGGCTGACTTGGCGGCAGCGGCGCAAATCTCGGTTGCGGATTATCTCGGCGGGATTGATTGGGCGGGCCATGATCAGGCGCGCAGCTGGTACTCTGTGTTCAAAAGCAGGCCCAGCTTCCGGCCTTTGTTGGGCGAGAAGATGGAGGGTATTCATCCCCCCAAACA
>CAZTFZ010000010.1:1177-22275 GCA_964613105.1 uncultured Porphyrobacter sp.
AAGCCTGCGGTCTTTGCGTCCATGCTTGCATCGGCTCACTTCGCAATCGGCGCTAAGCTTTTACACAAGCAGCTTGAGACACATTGAATTGCGCTTATATCTCCAGTGAGGAGATGATGATGTCCGAAAAAATCGAAAAGTCTGATGCTGAGTGGCGCGAAGTTTTGAACCCTGAGCAGTATCATGTCCTACGCGAAGCAGGCACGGAGCGGCCTTTCTCGGGCCAATATGACAAGTTTTACGCAGATGGCGAATATTTCTGCGCTGGCTGCGGCGTCAAATTGTTTGAGAGCCAAGCCAAATATAACAGCGGCTGCGGCTGGCCAGCCTTCACCAAGCCATCAGAAGGTGATGCAGTCGACGAGCATCGCGATGTCTCGCACGGGATGATCCGCACCGAGGTGACCTGTGCTGGTTGCGGCGGCCATCTCGGGCATGTCTTTCCCGATGGCCCTCGCGAGGAGGGTGGATTGCGCTATTGCATCAACAGCGCTGCTTTGGAATTTGAAGCTGACGACTAACGCTTCGCCAAAGTAAGTGGCTAACCGCTTGAGAACAGGTGCTTTGCAAATGCGCAGCTAGCGCAATAGTAATGCTGGCGAGATGTTCACGCGCTGTTATGGTGCGCGAATGCACGCATTGAGGCGTGACTTATGGCAGTAAAAGCGACCTTGTGACTGGGATGAGTTGAGTTGGCAGAACGCGGACAAAACAAGGTAACCCAACGCGGCGGACGCAGGCGCGCTGCAGAGGCCGCTGCGCGTCAAAAAGCCTCCAAAACAAAAGCAAGCGCTTCTGGCAATTCCTCTCGCAAAAAGAAGAGCGGCGGATCGCGCAAGAAGTCAGCTGGCGGTTCTGGTGGCGGGTCTGGCGGGGGCGGATGGTTCTGGCGCTGGATGAAGCGCGGCTTTTTCATTGGCGGCGGTGCCGCTCTTTTAGGGCTTTTGTTCGTTGTCTTGGCGGTGCTGTTCGCGGCAAGGTCCTTGCCCAGCTATCATCAGATGAAAGCGACCCAAAGCGGGCAGACCATTGTGGTGCGCGCGCGCGATGGCAGCGAGATTGTTGAGCTGGGCCCAAGCTATGGCAAATGGCTTGAGCATAGCGAAATCCCCGAGGTCATGACCGATGCGATGATATCGGTTGAGGATCGCCGCTATCATTCGCATTTCGGCATTGATCCGATTGGGCTTGGCCGCGCTGGCTATCTGGCAATCAAAGGCGGAAGTGGGCGATTGGTTGCGACCTCCACCATAACGCAGCAATTGGCGCGCAATGTCTTCCTGACCAACAACCGCACGATTGATCGCAAGATGCGTGAAATGGTGCTGGCGATGGCCTTGGAATGGAAATTTTCCAAAGAGCAGATCCTCGAACTCTACCTCAATAAGGTCTATTTCGGTGGAGGCGCTTACGGGATCGACAGCGCTAGTCGCAAGTTTTTCAGCCATCCAGCGACTGAGCTTTCGGTCGCAGAGGCGGCTATTATTGCAGGGCTTGTGAAAGCGCCCAGCCGTTATTCGCCCACGGCTGATGTTGATGCCGCTGTGGGCCGAGCCTCTGTTGTGCTGCGGTTGATGCGCGAGCAGGGCAAGATCAGCGCCGATCAGGCCTCTGTCGATGTATCGACGGTCAATTTGAAGAAGGACACAGGCTCAAATTCGGTGCGCTATTTCACCGATTGGGCCTTGCCGCAGCTCGAATTGCTTTTGCCAGAGACATTTGAACCCATTGAAGTGTGGACCACTTTGGACCCTGGCATGCAGCGCGCAGCCACCGCCTCGATCAAAGCGAACACGCCCGATGGCGCACAGGGCGCGCTTGTCAGCCTCGACCGTGACGGCGCGATATTGGCGCTGGTTGGCGGCACGGATTATGTCGAGACCAGCTATAACCGAGCGACCGATGCCATCCGTCAACCTGGTTCTTCGTTCAAACTGTTCGTCTATTTGGCCGCTCTAGAGGCGGGCTATACGCCAACCGGCCGCGTCGTAGACACGCCGGTCACCATCGATGGCTGGAGGCCGCGCAATTCAAGCGGGCGCAATATTGGCGAGACAAATCTTCGCACATCGTTTGCTTACTCGATCAACACAGTCGCTGCGCAATTGGGCAATGAAGTCGGTTTTGGAACGGTGGCCTCTATGGCGCGGCGTTTTGGCATTTCGACACCGGTTAAGACCTTTCCCTCCATGGTCCTTGGTACGTCCGAGGTGCGTCTGATTGATATGACACGAGCGTTTTCTTCGGTTTCGGCCAAGGGGGCTTCGGTCGAACCATAC
The DNA here is from genome assembly GCA_964613105.1 of uncultured Porphyrobacter sp. Lineage (GTDB taxonomy): Bacteria > Pseudomonadota > Alphaproteobacteria > Sphingomonadales > Sphingomonadaceae > Erythrobacter. Next base: position 3,457 of record CAZTFZ010000010.1, read on the forward strand.
GGCATTATCAAAGTCACCAGCGCCAGCGGTGAGCTGCTGTACCAGCGTAAGAAGAAGAGCCCGACCCAATTGGTGCCCGATTACGTTGCGGCTGGGATCACCGATTTGCTGCAAACAGCCGTTAACACTGGCACAGGCCGCGCGGCGCAGATTGGCCGTCCTGTTGCGGGCAAGACGGGGACCACCAACTCCAATAAGGATGGCTATTTCGTTGGTTTTTCCAGCGGCGTAACAACCGGCGTTTGGATGGGCCGCGACGACAATAAGCGCGTATCAGGGCTGCAAGGGGGCAGAGCGCCTGCACAGGCTTTCGCCGCCTTTATGCGTTATGCGGTGAAGGACCGCCCACCAGAAAAATTCGATACAGTGGTTGAGCTTCCGGAATGGCAGCTCGAGCCTGATGACGAGTTCTTTTATGGCGATCCCGACGACTATTACTTCATTGATGAGCAGGGCAATCTGGTGGAACCTGGCCGGCCAGAGGAAGGGCGTCAAAGTCCGTTCGATCAGCAGGGCGAGGCAGCCCCTGTCGAGGGCAATTTGCCACGCAATACAGGTGTTCCTGCGCCATCTTCTTCGCGCCAATCTGCCAATGATGGGGGCCCTTCAGATGCTGATCAGGACCAAGCGGCCGATGACGACTTTTTGGATCAAGCAACTGGCGGCGCCTCCAATGCAGAAGAAGGGCCCCAATAAGGCCTATGAGTAATTTGCAGCCCTAAGGTCCAGCCCGAGCCCGAACGAGCGAGAGCTCAGCCGTTCCTCTCAAAGGTCCTATGAAAAGAGCCCCGATTGCCAACCCGCAAATAATGCATTCGGCAAAAGGAGCTCTTGTTCCAACAAATGGCCCTTCACAAAAGGCCAGTAGATATGTTTGGCTTATTACCTTAGCCGGATCGCCCGATAGGCTGGTGGTTGACCGCCGCGTTGGATCCGCAACAACACCGCATCACGGTCGCCCGCATCAGCCTCGCGAATGGCGGCCTCAAGGTCTTCAACCGCATCAATCGCATTGTAATTAACGCTCAGAATGATGTCACCGCGCCTCAGGCCTTTGCTGGCTGCATCGGAGTTTTGATCAACGCCGCCGATTGCGAGGCCTTTGGTGTCTTCATCAACGCCCAATTGCCGAGCAATTTGCTCTGTCAGAGGAACCACTTGCAAGCCAAGGCGTTCGGCGATTTCATCGCTCATGCCTTCCTCCATGCTCGGCTCTTCCTCATTTTCGGAATTGAACATTTGCTGGCGGCGCAATTCTTCTGCCGAAGGACGCTTGCCAATCGTTACATTGACTTTCCGGCGCTGGCCTTCGCGCAAAATCTCAACTGGAATGCGTGTTCCCGGCGCGATATTGGCAACGAGGAAGGACAAGGATTGCTCTGGGCTGACTTCTTGGCCATTCACCGTGAGGACCACATCGCCTGCTTTGATGCCGCCTTTATCAGCCGCCGCATCGGGCACGACGGATTGCACGATTTCTCCTCGATTGCGCGCTAGACCAAGCGAATCGGCCAGGTCATCATCGACTGCCGTGATGCTCACGCCCAAATAGCCGCGCTCAATCTCTACGCCATCGCGAAGCTGAGTGACGATAGGCTCAGCGATCTCTGCAGGAATGGCAAAGCCGATACCGACACTGCCGCCTGAGGGCGAGAAGATCGCATTGTTAATGCCGATCACATTGCCCTGCATATCAAACAAGGGCCCGCCAGAATTGCCGCGGTTAATGCTGGCATCGGTTTGGATGTAGCGATCATATGCGCCGCCTTGGCCAGTGTTGCGATAGACAGCAGACACGATGCCGCTTGTCACAGTTCCGCCAAGACCGAAGGGGTTGCCAATTGCCACAACCCAATCGCCGGGTCGCGCTTGGCTTGAATCGCCAAATTTCACGAAGGGAAAGTCTTCGCTGCGGCTTACTTTGAGAACGGCTAGGTCCGATTGCGCATCAGCGCCGACTAACTCCGCCTCATATTCTGTACCATCGGGCATAGTCACGGTGATTTCTTCCACCGTGCCGCGACCGTTGGGGCTGACCACGTGATTGTTGGTTACGACATAACCGTCAGCCGAGATGAAAAAGCCCGAGCCCAATGATTGGCCTTCGCGAAATTGAGGCTCGTTGGGTTCTTGCTGCTGACCGCCTCTGCGGCGGTTGAACAAATCCTCAAAAGGGGTGCCAGAAAAAGGATTGCGGCTGCGCACTTCGATCCGTTGACGGGTCGAGATATTGACGACTGACGGCTGCAATTGCGCGGTAAGATCGGCAAAGCTGGCCGGCGCTCCGGCGCGCGGGACCACACTGGCCATTTTTTCGGAGTCGTTTTGGGCCACTTGCGCGCCGGCAGGGTGGCCGGTCGAAAGTGAAATTGCAGCGCCGCCAATGAGCAGCGCGCTTGTCAGTCCGTAAGCATAACGCATGCGAGAAAAAATCCTCTTTAGAAACAATCTATCTAACTACAATTCGGTCAGCATGAGTTGGCTAAACCGACCTATACTCAAAACCTTGGCAACCCGAGGACCGCCTGACTGACAACGATTACAAGCGTCATCAGCTGAACCGCGATTGAACGCGAGAGATGCAAGCCGACGAACCGTCAACGCCGTCCGCGGAACTGCCGCAAATAGTCATTGTCAGGTGACAAGATGACCGAGCTTTCTGCATCTCCGTTTTCAAACGTCCGGCGATAGCTTTCCATCGCGCGGTAGAAATCATAGAATTCAGGGTCTTTGCCATAAGCTGCGGCGTAAGTCTTGGCCGCTTCCGCCTCGGCATCGGCGCGAATGATCTGCGCATTGCGTTGGCCGCGCGCGCGGATTGTTGCCGCCTCTTCCTGACGGTCGGTCTGCATCCGAGTGAAGGCCGCATCAAGCGGAGCGCCATCGGGCAAATCAGCACGCTTGATCCGCACGTCCAAGATCTGAGCGCCATATTGGCGGGCCTCAATATCGAGCGAGTTGCGAATATTCGCCATCGCCGCGCTGCGTTCTGTGCTGATCAAAGAGGCAAAGGGCAAACGGCCCAATTCCTGCCGGATAACCGACGACAAAATCGGTGACAGTTGCAGCTTCACATTGTCTTCTGTGCCGGCCTGTTCGACCATTTGCACAGGGTCAATGATGCGAAAACGAGCGTAAGCATCCACTTGCAAGCGCTGCTGGTCGCGCGAGAGCACCTGTTGCGGCTCCATATCAAGGTTTTGCACCCGACGGTCGATATATTGGACCGTTTGAAGCAGTGGAATGCGGTACCAAATACCAGCGCCTGTTTCACCAAAAGGCACACCAGGGCGGAAACGGTTGACGATCGATACAGGCTTACCCGTTTGCACGACAACCGCTTGCCGATCTTCGGGAACTACGATCACGGTTGAAAGAGCAACCAAAATGGCCGCCCCGACAGCGATCAGGGTCATCTTGTGATTTTCCCAAATCTTTTCGAGATCAAAATTCATCTTACTGAGCCCCTTCTGCTTGTGCAGGTGCCTTAGCAGGCGGCGTTACAGCTTGGCTTTGCTGCGAACGGCGGCGAATTTCTGGGAGCGGCAGATAAGGCGTGACGCCTTGTGCCTCGACGATGGTCTTATCGGTTTTGGACAAGACGCTCTCCATGGTCTCATAATAGAGCCTGCGCCGGGTTACCTCCGGGGCGAGACGATATTCGGCATAGATCCGATCAAATGCGCCAGCGCCGCCCTCTGCTTGTGCGAGCACTTGCTGAGCATAAGCGCGAGCGCGGTTTTCGGCCGCATCTGCATCCTGCTTGGCAGCGGAGACATCCTTAAACGCCTCGATAACGCGGGTTGGCGGATCGTTCTTCTCAATCTCAACACCCTGCACGGCTACGCCTGCGCGGTAAGCGTCGAGAATGTTCTGCATACGGCTGAGGACTTGGCCCTCAACCTCGGCCCGGCCAGAACCTGACAGCAGCCGGTCGAGCTCTTGTTCTGCGACAGAAGCACGCATTGCAGCCTCTGCCACTTCGCGCACCGTTAGACTGGGATCATCCAATTCGAACCGGAATTGGCCCAAATCCTTGATGTTCCACCGCACGATATAGCTCAAATCGACCAGATTTTGGTCGCCGGTCAAAATCAGCTTTTCATTATTGCCGTCAGGAATGGATTCGCGGCGAATTTGACTGACGTTTTCAATATCAACGTCTTGGATTGGCCATGGCATGGTGACATTTGTGCCCGGACTAAGCGTGCGGGAAAATTTGCCAAGCGTTGTGACAATGCCTTGTTCGCGCGGCTGCACGAAATGCACACCGGTCATCAAGAGCCAAGCGACCAAGCCGACGCCAATTGCAATCGGTAGCCAGCTTTTGCCGCCGGGCCGTTCTGGAATACGAAAGCCGCCGCCGCCAGAGCCGCCGCCTCTGCGAGGCCCCTCGGGACCGCGATTTTTGAAGATATCTTCAATATTTGCAGACCGGCGCGGGCCAGTTTTGCCGCCGCCTGGTGGAAGCCAAGGGTTCTTGGGCCCCTTAGGCTTGTCCCCGCCTTCAGAGGAATCATTGGCAGAGGGATCATTGGCAGAAGGGCTGTCGCCATCTCCGCCTCCTGAGGGTTTATCCCAGGGGTTCCCTTTGCCCGCCATTTCGAGGCTGCCACTTTTCGATCCGAATGGTGATCCGAATCTTCGACCGATTGCTTCAATCAACTTCATAAAGACTGTTATAGGTGTGCTTTGTAGGAAAAACAGGGGTTGTGCGCGGCTTTTTGATGTTTCACGCGATTACAGCATGAATGAAGACACACTCAAAGCCAGTTTGCCCGCTTCGATTGCGGATCGTGTGCAATCGATTTTGTACAAACATGGCGTTGCCACGATAGTGCTTGATGTCGCCGGATTGGCGAAAGATGCCCGCGATGAGCTAGAGAGCGCAGTGCGCGAGATTATCGGCGCTCAAACCGGCGTCGAGCAAGTGCGCGTGGCAATGACCGCCGAACGCAAATCCCGCACAATCATTGCGGTGGGTTCTGGCAAAGGCGGGGTGGGCAAATCCACTCTAACCGCCAATCTTGCCATCGCGCTTAAAGCGCGCGGCGTAAAAGTTGGGCTGGTCGATGCCGATATCTACGGCCCCTCGCAGCCGATGATCCTTGGCAATCTGGGCAAAAGGCCAGAGGCGCGCGATGAAAAGCTTGTTCCTGTACCAAGCCCGCATGGCATACCGGTTTTGTCGATGGGGCATTTGATCGAACAGGGCAAAGCGGTGGCGTGGCGCGGACCGATGGCGGGCAATGCTCTGGGCCAGCTGGTCGATGCTCATTGGGATGATGTCGAGGTTCTGCTGATTGATTTGCCGCCGGGCACAGGTGATGTGCAATTGACGATGGTGCAGAAATTTAAGCCAGCTGGCGCTGTTCTTGTGTCGACACCGCAGGATTTGGCCTTGATTGATGCAGCGCGCGCTGGGCAGTTTTTCGACGCTGCTGGTATCCCTATTTTGGGCTTGGTCGAAAACATGTCGGGCTATGCTTGCCCGCATTGCGGCGAATTGTCTGATCCTTTTGGGGCTGGCGGCGTGGAGACCGCTGCTCAGCGGCTCGAACTGCCGTTCTTGGGGCGCATACCGCTGACTATGGCAATCCGTGAAGGCAGCGATAAAGGACAGCCGCCTGCGACAAAGGACGATGTCAATGCCGCTCCGTTTCATGCCATTGCAGGACAGATCTCCGACTGGTTGAGCGCACAATCGTGAAGAGGCCTAAGCTTTCCCCCAAGCTTTCCCCCATGCTTTCTAGGCGTCAGTTTTTTGCAGGAGCTGCCGCAGGCGGCGGCCTGTTGTTGGCGTGGTGGGCTTGGCCGCGATCCTATGATCCGGCGCTCACTCCAAGCGAGAATGAGCATGGCTTTGGCGCATGGCTGACCATTAGCGAGGACAGTGTTGTGTCCATCGCGGTTCCCCAGCTTGAGATGGGGCAAGGCATCACAACGCTTTTGCCGCAGATCATCGCGCTAGAAATGGGGGCAGATTGGCGTCAGATTGCTGTCGTTCCGACCCCTCCTAGCGGCACTCAGCCCAACACCGCATTGGCGGCCAAATGGGCGCCGTTATGGTCTGAGGTCCAGAGCGTTCTGCCCAGCTTTGTCGACGAGGGTGATGACTGGCTGGCCCAGCGCTTTGCCCAATCATCTCGGTTTAGCGCGACCGCTGATGGCACTTCGCTCAGCGCTTATGAGGATGATGCCCGCGCAGGTGGCGCAAGTGCGCGCGCGATGTTGGCGATGGCGGCTGGCGATCTTTGGGGTGTCTCATGGGAAGAGTGCATCGTCTCAGCAGGTCTCGTGCGTCACGGCGATAAACAATTGCGTTTCGGTGATTTGGCCAAGGCCGCCGCCAAAATGGACCCGCCTGATCCGCCGCCACTGCGTCCCAATCCGCCTCAGCAAAGTCCGCTTGGGCAGGATGCAGATACAGCGCCCGCTTTCCCACGGCTTGATCTGCCAGCCAAGGTTGATGGCACTTTGCTTTTTGCAGGGGATGTGCGTCTGCCCGGCATGGTTCATGCCAGCATTCGCCACGGCCCCATTGGAAAGCCTGAATTGGCCAATTTTGACGAGGCTGCAGCGGCGCGGGTCGCTGGGCTTTTGAGCGTCGTCAAATCAAAGCGCTGGATCGCCTGCATCGCCGAAAGCTGGTGGCAGGCAGACAAGGCTTGCACCGCATTGCGAGCACAATTTGCAGGCGAGGAAGCGGTATCGTCTGTCAGTATTGCAGAGACCCTGGATGACGCGCTGAGCGATGGCGAGGCAGTGGCAATTGCAGGGCGCGGCGAGGGGCATGTTTTTGACGAAAAGCCAACACTGGAAAGCCGGTTTAGCATTGCCCCTCAACACCATGGTAGCATCGAAACGGCGAGCGCGACGGCGCATTTGGCCGATGGCAAATTGCATTTGTGGATCGCAGCCCAAGCCCCTGAACATGCGCGCGAGGCAGCAGCCAAAGCCATTGGCATGAATGTGCGCGATGTCGTGCTTTACCCTGTGCCAGCAGGGGGGAGTTTTGATGCAAGGCTAGAAAAACAGCACGCGATTGAAGTCGCTCAGATCGCAAAAGAGACAGGTCGGCCCGTTCAACTCACTTGGTCGCGCGCAGAGGAAACGGCGTCTGTCCCGCCGCGGGCGCCAGTGGCCATCGCTCTTTCGACCAAACTTAGCGCTGGGGCTGAGCGTAAGCCGGTCAGTTGGAAGGCGCGGATCGCATGCCCTTCGACAGCGCTCGAATTTGGTGCGCGTCTGTTTGATAATGCCACGCCCGAGGCAGCGATTGCAGCGGCAGCTGGAAAGGCTGATGCGCTTGCCTGTGAGGGCACAATGCCTCTTTATGCAGTTCCCAATGTGGCGATAGAGCATGTCCCGACAAAGCTCGATCTGCCGAGCGGCAGGCTACGCGGCAATGCTTGGGGTTACACTGGCTTTGCGACCGAGAGTTTCATTGACGAGATTGCGCAAGCCTTGGGCCAAGACCCAATGCTGTATCGCATGACCCTGCTGGGCGAGGATCAGCGCATGGTCATTGCTTTGCGGCGCGCAGCTCAGCTTGCCGGATGGGACGGCGGGCGCGAAGGAACAGGCCAAGGGATCGCGATTGCGCGGATGCAAACAAGCGCAGCGCCCTCTGCAAATGGCGCGCTGGCCGAGGGAAGAATTGCCTGCGTTGTCAAAGCGCGGCTGGGGCCCGGCGGGGTGGTCGCGACGGAAATGCAAGCGGTCGTGGACATTGGCCGGATCGTCAATCTGGACATTGCGCGCCAGCAGATTGAGGGCGGATTGCTGTTTGGTCTTGGCCTTGCCACTGGCTCCAGCGCTGTTTGGGAAAATGGGCGCCCGCAGCCGAGCTCTCTGGCGGGGCTGAATGTTCCCAGTCTTGCCGATGCTCCGCAAATCGAGGTGGACTTTATCGCCAGCGATGCGCCGCCCTTTGATCCCGGCGAGCTGGGCGCTGTGGTCGCCCCGCCTGCCATCGCCAATGCCTTGTTTGCCGCAACGGGAACACGATATCGCAATTTGCCTTTGCTTGATCCTGTGGGCCGTGACGGAGCAGACGATGACGAAGTAGCTGAGGTTGAACCCATCGAAGACCCCGCAGAAGGTGCACCCGAAACCGGCAGCCCAAGCGAGGCACCGACAAGCGAAACTGCTCCTAATGAGGCTGTCACTATTGATGCGCCTATCGAGCCTTTGACCATACAAACGGAGCAGCCATGACCTGGCAAGACCAATCTCTTCCGGCCGACCATCCGCATGTTAAGAGCGGAAAAATCGGCGTTTTGCTGATCAATTTGGGCACGCCCGATGCCCCTGACCGCAAATCGGTTAAGCGCTATCTGGCTGAGTTTTTGTCTGACCGCCGCGTGGTCGAATTGCCGGCCATTGCTTGGCAGCCCATTTTGCGCGGGATTATCCTCAACACGCGCCCTCAGGAAAGCGCAGAAGCCTATGCCAAGGTGTGGAGCGAGGACGGTTCGCCGCTTGCTGCGATCACCAAGCGCCAAGCGGAAGCTTTGCAAACGCAATTGGGCGAGGCTGTCATGGTCGATTGGGCAATGCGCTATGGTTCGCCCGCGATTTCAGAGCAATTGACCGCGATGAAGGATAAGGGCTGCGAGCGGATACTTATTGCGCCGCTCTACCCGCAATATTCAGGCGCGACGACTGCAACGGTAATGGATAAGGTAGGCGAGACCTTGTCTAAAATGCGGTGGCAAGCAAGCCTGCGCACTTTGCCGCCCTATCACGATGAGCCAGCCTATATTGATGCCCTTGCAAGCGACACTAAGCGGCAGCTTGCAGCGCTAGATTTTGAGCCTGAATTGCTGATGCTAAGCTTCCACGGAATGCCGCAGCGCACACTTGATCTGGGCGACCCTTATCATTGCCATTGCCGCAAAACCGCTCGTCTGTTGGAAGACGCATTGCAGCGGCCAGACCTGCGCTTTGTGACGACGTTTCAGTCGCGCTTTGGCCCGGCAAAATGGCTTGAGCCAGCGACAGATACAACGCTTGAGGAAGAAGCGGCCAAAGGAACTAAGCGTATCGCCATAGCAACGCCGGGATTTTCCGCCGATTGCCTCGAAACTTTGGAAGAGTTGGCGATTCAAGGTAAGGAGCAATTTGTCAAGGCAGGTGGCACGCATTTGGCGGCGCTTTCCTGTCTCAATGATAGCGCTGCGGGTATGGATATGATCGAGGCGCTGATCCGGCGCGAATTGCTCGGCTGGATTTGATTGGTATTGCTACTGATAAATTTATAAGCAGAACACAGATGTTCAAGAGTACATGAGACACAAAAGAGGCCCTAATGGCGACAGTTGCACCTGATAATGCGGTTACAAACCCTGCTTTGAAAACTGAGGAGCCGCGTCATTGGACACAGGGCAATCCAGAAGATGCAGACTTGGCGCATATTCCGGGCGAAGCAGGGCTTCCCTTGGTTGGCCACACCTTCAAGCAGCTGGCCGATCCGCACAAATTCACCCGTGATATGATCGCCAAATATGGCCCTGTTTATAAGGTCAAATCCTTTGGCGGGTGGAATGTCGCTTTGACAGGAGCCGATGCGACAGAGCTGATTTTGTTCAATCGCGACAAGTTGTTTTCATCAGAGCAAGGCTGGGGGCCGGTCCTCGATCAGTTGTTTCCGCGCGGCTTGATGATGCTGGACTTTGACCATCACCGGGCTGATCGGCGAGCGCTTTCGATTGCTTTTAAACCAGAACCCATGCGCCATTATTGCGATGCGTTAGGGCGCGGTATCGCTGCTCGAGCAGCTGAGTGGTCGAACCAGACATTGGCCTTTTGGCCTGCGATCAAACAGCTGACATTGGACCTTGCTGCCGATAGTTTCATTGGCATCCCTTGGGGGCCAGAGGCTGATAAGATCAACACTGCATTTGTCGATATGGTGCAAGCCTCGGTCGCCCCTGTTCGCGCACCCTTGCCCTTCACCAAGATGAGGCGCGGGGTGAAGGGACGCGAATTTCTCGTTGATTTCTTCACGTCCGAAACCGAGCGCCGCCGGGAAAATGGCGGGGGTCAAGATATGTTTAGCCAATTTGCGCGCGCAACGCGCGAGGATGGCTCGCTATTGCCGGTTGACCAGGTGGTTGACCACATGAACTTTCTAATGATGGCCGCCCATGACACGATCACATCTAGCGCGACATCGATGATGTATCACTTTGCCAAGAACCCGGAATGGCAAAACAAAGTGCGAGAGGAAATTTTGGCTGTGACCGGGGGATTGGACAAAGACGGCGCACCACGTGCGCTCGCTTATGACGATCTGGGCAAGTTGGAGCTCACCGAAATGTTCTTCAAAGAAGTGCTGCGTCTTGTGCCGCCTGTGCCTTCCATGCCGCGCCGTGCTTTAAGAGAGTTTGAGTTTGGCGGTTACAAAATTCCGGCCGGCACGCATGTTGGCGTGAACAATTATTATGTTCACCACTCAGAAGAGCATTGGGACGATCCCATGACCTTTGATCCCATGCGATTTACGCCCGATAAAGTGAAGGCTCGCCACAAATATGCGTGGACGCCATTTGGCGGCGGCGCGCATATGTGCATCGGGCTGCATTTTGCCTATATGCAGATCAAGATTTTGACCGCGCAAGTGCTGGGTCGCTATCGGGTTGAGATGGCAGAAGGCTATGAGCCTGATTGGCAAGAATGGCCGATCCCGCTGCCCAAGGATGGATTAGAGCTGACATTCAAACCGATTTAAGGGGCTCTAACCAATATCAGCCCCTAAAGTCCGACTTTTTAAAAGTCCTGCTTGCTAAAAATCCCAGGCGATCCCTTCGCGTTCCCAATCGCCATAGCGAGTGGGGGACAATGCGCGCGGTTCCTTATCATCCAAGACGACTTCGGGCTTGGGTGGTGGGTCATTGGTCCAATGCTGCGGCTTGGTGAAGCCTTCCGGACGTTTCGTTGCGCGCTGTGTCATGCACAATGATATGGACATGCTGGCGCATCATTTCAACACCCGCTAGGGGGTCGTACATATGGCCATGCCTCCCGGATTTCCTGCTCGCCGCGCGGCTTTGCGCCTGATTGAAGCTGTTTTGCGAAAGGGCGAGACGCTCGACCAAGCCTATGGGCCGGCCACCCGCGACGTGCGCAAGCCGTCGGACAAGGCTTTGTCGCGGGCCTTGGCGAATGAGTGTTTGCGCTGGCTGACTGATATTGACGCGCTCATCGATGGAGCGACAAAGAAACGCCTTCCCGACGACGCACGGGCGCGAATGGTTTTGCGGCTGATGATTGCTGGTTGGCTCCGGTTGGAAACGCCTGCCCATGCGGTGATCGCCACTGGGCTGCCGCTCTTGTCGGGCGGGCATCGCAAGCTTGCCCATGGGGTCTTTTCGGCTCTGTCCAAAGCAGGTGCTCAATTACCCGATGCGCCCAGCCTGCCCGACCATGCTGCGATGCGTTGGGATGAGCGCGGGCCAGCGATTGCCAGCGGTTTGGCATTGCCGCCGCCGCTCGATCTGCAATTGCGCGACGCGTCTCAGACTCAGCATTGGGCCAACCAACTGAGCGGCGATAGCCTTGCAGAGGGGCATGTTCGGCTGGCGCGCGGCGATGTGGTCGAGAAATTGGATGGGTTTAAAGACGGCGCATGGTGGGTGCAGGACTTGGCCGCCTCAATTCCGGTCTCGCTATTGGGAGCGGGCGAAGAAAAGCACGCGCTTGACCTGTGCGCTGCCCCTGGCGGCAAGACGATGCAATTGGCTGCAGCTGGCTGGAATGTGACTGCCCTCGATATGTCGAAGCGGCGGCTTGATCTGCTGAAAGAGAACCTCAAACGCACTGGGCTAAAAGCGAGTGCGGTGCGCGCTGATGCGCTGACATGGGAGCCAAAGCATCAGTTTGACGCGATCCTTTTGGATGCCCCTTGTACGGCCACAGGAACATGCCGCCGCCACCCCGATGTGCTCCACCGGATCCATGCAGAAATGATTGCAGAGATGGCTCAGTTGCAAGCCGCTTTGCTGGAACGCGCGCAAAACTGGCTGAAACCGGGCGGCACGCTGGTTTATGCGGTTTGCTCTCTAGAGCCAGAGGAGGGCGAGGCTATTGCTGCTGAAATCTCAAGCCAGCCCAACGCACTCGAACCCTCGCCAATTGATCCCTCAGAGCTGCCTCAAGGATTGCAGCCCACCAAAGAGGGTTGGCTGCGAACCCATCCCGGCTTGATGGCAGAGCATGGCGGGCTTGATGGATTTTTTGTGGCGCGTTGGATGAAGCCGCTGGTTTAGAGACCTAGATTAAACGCCAGCGCATGATGATGACAGCGCAGGATTTTTCTAGCTGGCTTATGCGAAGCTTTGCCATCACATCCGTATGCTCTTCCAGGACAACGGCAAAAGGTGTGTCCAACTCGATATAGCGATGCATATCCATTTCGCCGCTCGTGATCTCAAGCTGGGCCCCTTCTCTCAAAAGACTGGCGTTTAAAAGGCTGGCTGTCTGCCGACCAATCTCGGCAAGATGCGGCGCGTTGACATGATCGCCCGAACCACTGAAAAAAGGGTGGCCGGGCATAAGGCCATTGCTCTTTGTAATGAGGGCTTGCGTTGCCAAGGTCTCATTGTTCTGTGCCAATGGGCCAAGCAGCGGTGGTTCAAGGCGCGATAATCCAAGCTGCTTTTGGGTTGCATAGACGAAATCATCCTGAGGCAGTTTGGCCTTGCTAGCGACACTTTTGGAGCCTTCGCGCCAATCTTCAAAGTTCCGGTTTTTAAAAATCACCCCTTTGCCACCAATAGTGACAATCTTGCGATCAAGCTTGTCGTAAAGCGTGGTGGTAAAGGCCATCTCACCTTCTTTGCCCTTGCGTTCAAAAACGCCGCGCTGGGCCATGCCAGCTTTTCGGTCACCCAATTCCCAATCGGTCCAAGTGAGCGCGCTCCATTTGTCATCATCACGCGACCCAATGGCTTGAGTCGCCCCAACACTGGTCCAAAAATTCTGAGTTTGGATCACCAAGGGGTGCTGCGCTGGTAAAGCGAGCCAGGGCCATTGCGCGGCATCTTCAGAGCAATCAAACGCGACCCTAAACTCCGACTGAACATCATGGTTCATGGTGTATGAGCGGTCGAGTTTTGGCATGGTCTTTTGGGGCCCCTAGCTCTTTACTTTACCGGCAAAGCTCTTGCGCAGTTTTTCCAGCTTTGGCGGGATTGTCGCGAGGCAATAGGGATTGCGCTGGCCGTCGCCTTCCCAATATTCTTGATGATAGCCCTCTGCCGAGTGCCAAATCGAGCGAGCACCGCCCTCTAGCCCCTCAATCGTTGTCACTGCATTGCCGGAATTTTCGGCATTCCAACGCGCAATTGCCGCCTCTGCTTCGGCAGCTTGAGCATCGCCTAAGGGAAAGATTGCGCTGCGATATTGCGTGCCGACATCATGGCCTTGGCGGTTCAACTGGGTCGGATCGTGTGTGCCGAGAAACACATCGAGCAAGTCGCCATAAGACAGCACCGAGGGGTCGAAGGTCACGCGCACGCCTTCTGCATGACCTGTCGTGCCCGAACACACAGCTTTATAGGTCGGGTCGGGATCATCGCCGCCAATATAGCCGGATTCGACCGAGCCGACGCCGATCACATCGTTCATCACTGCTTCGGTGCACCAAAAGCATCCTCCGGCAATGATTGCTTGCGCCATTTGATTGTCTTCGGCTTGTTCGACATCAGGGGCGTCAGTCGTGCTCATATCTGTTCTCCTCGGATCAGCAGTTAAATAGGGTCGCGCTTCCCGCAAGACCAGATGCAGAGACGCTAAAAAATGCATCCACAATCTCTTATCTTGTCATGAAACCTGCTTTGCGCGATAGAAAGGCGCAATAACGTGCCGAGGAAACTTGGCGCGCACTCACTTGGTTTTACTCCCCACCCAACGAAGGGATATATTCAATGCGTTCAATTCTTTTTGCTGCCGCTGCGTTTCTGCCGCTTACGCTTACTTCGCAAATTGCGTCTGCTGATGACCGTTCAGAAGCCGTTTCTCTGGAAGAGGTTTTGGCCGCGGATATTCGCGATGATGACCGCGCGCGCGACCAATATCGCCGCCCCGCTGAAACCCTCGCATTCTTTCAGGTGGAGCCGGGCCATACGGTCGCGGAATATGGGCCAGGCGGCGGTTGGTACAGCCGTGTATTGGCTCCTTATGTGATGCCAACGGGCAAATATCTCGCCTTCAACCGCGACAGCGAAGGCCGTAATTATCGCAATCGCGCGCAAGAGGCTCGGACCAAAGCCTGGACCGAGAATTTCAAGCGCAATCTTGCCGAGACGCTGGACATTGAAAGCGATGAGGTGATCGCTTTCGAAACCGATGAAATGCCCGAAGAGCTTGAGGGGACTGTCGACCGCGTGTTGATTTTCCGGTCCATGCACGGGCTTATCAATGGCAATGTCGCTGATGAGGTTTTGCGCTCTGTTCGCACGATGCTCGCCGATGATGGCATGGTCGGCGTGGTCCAGCACCGTGCTAAGGCTGATGCTTCGTGGGACGATGTGAACCCAGCGCCGGGCTATGTTCGTCAGGCCGATATCGTCAAAATCTTCGAAGTGAATGGGTTTGAAGTCGTTTCGAGCTCTGAAATCAACGCCAATCCCAAAGACAGCGCGGATTGGGAGGGCGGTGTTTGGGCGCTGCCCCCAGTGCTGCGTTATGGCGAGGAAGACCGCGCGAAATATCTGGCCATTGGCGAGAGCGACCGAATGACTTTGTTGTTCCGTAAAGCTGACTGATTGCGAAGGGCGGCCGATGCGCAATATCGCCATTGCCGCTCTCCAATTGCCTCTTGCCCGGGCAGCAGAAGAGGACAATATCGCCGCCGTTGCTGAGCTGGTCGAACAGGCCGCTCATCGTGGGGCAGATATTGTGCTGCCGCCAGAGCTGTTTTCGCAGAGCTATTTTTGCCAGACTGAGGATGAGGCTCTGTTTGCTTTGGCGCGGCCAACGTTGGAGCATCCTTCGGTGGTCGCCATGCGCAAACTTGCTGCGAAATGCCAGATTGCCATTCCGGTCAGCTTTTTCGAACGCGACGGCCAGCATTATTACAACACCATTGCGATGGTGGATGCGCGCGGCGAGGTTATGGGCACTTACCGCAAGAGCCATATTCCCGATGGCCCGGGCTATGAAGAGAAGTTCTATTTCCGGCCCGGCAACACTGGATTTAAAGTCTGGGACGTTGATGTCGCTGGCGGCAAAGCGCGGATCGGCGTCGGAATATGTTGGGACCAATGGTATCCCGAGGTAGCCCGCGCGATGGCATTGATGGGCGCAGAAGTGCTGCTCTATCCAACTGCCATCGGCAGCGAGCCCTATGACCAATCCCTCGATACCAGCCGGATGTGGCGCCGCGCGATGATTGGCCATGCAGTGTCCAACTGCATGCCGGTTGCTGCGGCCAATCGTATCGGCACAGAGGGCGAGCAGAGCTTTTACGGACACAGCTTCATCGCCAATGAATGGGGCGATATGGTTTGCGAATTTGGCGCGGAAGAAGACGGGCTTTTGGTCGCCTCTTTTGATCTTGATGCGGCTGCAAAACATCGCGCAGGAATGGGCTTTTTCAGAGATCGCAGGCCGCAGCTTTATGGCCGTCTTGGCGAAGATATTTGACGCATTCTTATGTGATTGCGCTCGGCAGCAATATGCGCAAAACCGGCCTGGGCCCTCCGCGCGCGGTGGTTGGGTTTGCGGTTAAGGCCTTGGCCGCAAAGGGCCTTAAAATCCTCAATGCTTCGGCGATTATGGACAGTGCGCCCATTGGGCCGTCGCTTCGTCGCTATGCCAATGCGGCCGTATTGCTGGAAGCCGATCTTCAGCCAGAGGCAATGCTTGGCCTTCTGCAAGCGGTTGAAGGCGAATTTGGCCGCAAAAGGCGCGGGCAAAGCTGGCGCGCACGCGTGCTCGATCTTGACATTGTGATGTGGTCGGGCGGCGCTTATCAAAGCCAGCGTCTCACTATCCCTCATGCCCATTTTCGCGAGCGGGATTTTGTTCTGCTTCCGTCGAGCGCAATCGCAGGCGAATGGCGCGATCCGATAAGCGGATTAAGCGTAAGGCAATTGGCAGCGCGATTGGCCAAAATCACCAGCTGAGTTCCAAAGCAAAGTGATGCAGCTTTCTTGAGACGCAAAAAGGGCCCGGTCATTTCTGACCGAGCCCCTCTTAACTCTTAAGTCTTGCGACCGAAGCTTAGGCAGCAGAAGCTGCTTGCTTACGACGACGGCTGCGAAGGCCGAGTGCAGCCAAAGCCATGCCGAACAAAGCGAGCATGCCAGGAGCAGGAACGTCAGTGCCAGGATCGATTTGCGTGAAGCCGTTTGTGGTGCGAACGTAATCGCCGCCGCCACGAACGATCGGGTTGCCCCAGTTCGCCCACAGATTGAACCTTGAACCGTCGAGGATCAGCTTTTCGGGGTGGCGCGGTGAAGTAGACACTTCTTCGACGTTACCGTTGATTACGCGAGTGCCACCGATCGAGTCGATCGCGGCCATGAAGGTTGGTGAAGCGCCGCCTTCGAAGGTGGCAAAATCAGCGCTGGTGAATTTGGCGTCGATCTGATCACCGGTCCATGTTCCAACCTGAGTTTCGGTGTCGATTGTAAGCAAATCGCCATTGCCGAAGGTGTATTCGAAAATCGTCGCTGATGCAGGCGCTGCGGCAAGCATGCTCGCTGCTGCAAATGCTACCGCAACTTTGGTAGTCAGTTTAGTCATACTTTTTTCCCCATTAACTATGGCAACAGAACCTATTGGCTTCAGGCCTTCGATTAATTTCTTAAACCCAATGCGATCATCAGATCACTGGTTAACCGCTACTATGCAATCCCTGTGCCAAACATGACGCAGCCTTAGATTTTCCGCCATTCTGGTGGTTAACGCAATTTTCGAATGCTCGCGGTTTGTAAGAATTTTCGACACAATTTGGGCTATTACCTGATTTTAAGCATATGGCCGTAACACGCACTTTATGAAGATATCTCCGCAATTCTCGCGCAGCACCGCTGCATTGGCCCTTTTTGCAACAGCGATGCTCGCTGGCTGTAACAACACGCCGTCTGATCCGTTTGCAGCAGCGACGCAGGCGCTCTCTCAGGGTGAGCCGCGCACGGCCTTTGTCCATGCTAAGGCCGCTCTTGAAGCCAACCCCAACGATTCTCAGACGCTTATGCTTGTGGCGGATGTCGCAATGGCTCTGGGCAACCCTTTGCGAGCCATTACTGAGCTTGAAAAGGTTCCTAATGATGCCGCAGAAGCACCGCTAGCTCAGGCTCGCTTGGCTGAAGCGCATTTGACTGCGGGTCAGCTAAAGCAGGCTGGCCAAGTCTTGGCGCAAATCAGTCAGCCGACCGGTCTCAGCAATGCCATTTCGGTTGAACTCTTGTTCGCCAAAGCCGACTATGAGGAAGGCTTCCAAGTGCTTGAGGCAGCCCTGAGCGACACCCCAAATGAAGCGCGCCTTATTACTCTTGATGCGCAAAGGCTGGTTCTGACCGGGCAAGAGAAACAGGCGTGGGCCCGGCTTAACCCAGTGCTAGCTTCGGATACACCGCCTTATCAGGCCCATGTTCTGGCAGGACGAATGAGCATGAGCGCTCGCGCCCTTCAGGATGCACAGTCGCATTTCGAAGCCGTTCTGAAGGCCCGTCCAGCGCATCATGCCTCAATGCTGGCAATGGTGGCGATTGCACGTGACTTGGGCGACAAAGACCTTGCCAAAAATTGGCTCGCCAAAATCAATAGCTCAGGGGCTGTCCATCCGATCGCACTGACATTTGCGGCGCAAATGGCATTGGAAGGCGGCGATGTGGACAAAGCCTTTGCGCTCGTTGAGCAAATCCCAGCCGCTTCTGCAAAAGGGCCTGATGTTTCGAGGCTTCGCGGTTTTATCGCTGCGGCTCGTGGCAATCGCGAAGACGCCATCTCTGCGCTTCAGCGTTATCTGTCAAAGAGCGATGGGGATCCTTTGGCTCGCCACCTTCTTGCTGAAAACCTCGCCGCCAACGGTGAGCTAGGCACCGCATGGGAGGTTTTGGCCCCAGCGATTGACAACCCTTCGCTTGATGGGGCTGGCCTTGCTTTAGCATTGAAGCTTGCGGAGCAAACTGGCCGAGGTGATGCTTCGGCTATTGCAGCCAAAATTGCGCAGCGTGCAAACTCTCCCCAGATTGCCGAAGAGATGCGCAAAGCGGGTGTTCTTATCCGTGCTGGCGATTGGGCGGGTGCAGATCGTCTATATGCGCCCTTGGTTGAGGGTGACGGACGGTCTAACCCTGTCTTGTTGAACAATGCGGCAGCGGTAAAATCCAAGCTGGGTGAACATGACGAGGCTGTTGCGCTCGCTCGCAGGGCTCTCAATGCTGCTCCCAAAAGCCCAGAGGTTATGGACACTTTGGGTTGGGCGCTATGGCAAGTCGATGGCGGCAAGCAGGAGGCTCGCCAATTGCTGTCTCAGGCGCGTCAACTCGCGCCTAAGAATCAGGAAATTGCCAAGCATTACGCGGCGGCGCATGCCGATCTTTAGCGGCTAGTATTCATTGCTCGCGCCATTTTGACGCTACAAATTTGCGCCGATGAACGGTGATCCAAGCGCCGCTTTTGTGCAACATTTTCGATCAATACGCATTCGTGCTTGACCGGGGCGCAAGCGCTGCCTAGGTGACGCGCCGCACCAAGTGCTTTGCACCTAAGCTTGGGGCCCTTAGCTCAGTCGGTAGAGCAACTGACTTTTAATCAGTAGGTCGCTGGTTCGAACCCAGCAGGGCTCACCACCTATTCTCT
>CAZTFZ010000011.1:0-21866 GCA_964613105.1 uncultured Porphyrobacter sp.
TGCGTCGCCGCTACAAAATCCAAGACGTCATTCAACGCCGTCAGGTTTTGCTGGTCCAAGTGGTCAAGGAAGAGCGCGGCAATAAGGGCGCGGCCCTAACCTCATATCTCTCGCTGGCTGGCCGATACACCGTGCTGATGCCCAACAGCAGCCATGGCGGCGGCATTAGCCGCAAGATCAATTCTGTGACGGACCGTAAGCGCCTCAAGCAAGTGGTTTCCGATTTGACTTTGCCAAAGAGCATGGGATTGATCGTGCGGACTGCGGGCCTGTCGCGCACTAAGACAGAAATTAAGCGCGACTTTGATTATCTTGCGCGGCTTTGGGATGAAATTCGCGAGAAAACGCTTTCATCGAGCGCGCCCAGCCTGATCCATTCGGACAGCGACCTTATCAAGCGGGCTATTCGCGACATTTACAATCGCGAAATAAGCGAGGTAATCGTCGAGGGCGAGGCAGGATACACTTCCGCCAAGGCCTTTATGAAATTGCTCATGCCCAGCCATGCCCGGCGGGTGAAAGCCTATTCTGACCCTGTGCCCATGTTCCAGCGCTATGGCGCAGAGGACGAGCTGAAGGCGATGTATGATCCCGTCGTCCAATTGAAATCGGGCGGCTATTTGGTGATCAACCCGACAGAGGCTTTGGTCTCAATCGACATCAACTCAGGCCGCTCCACAAAGGGCCATGGGATTGAGCAAACCGCGCTCAGCACCAATATGGAAGCGGCTGTCGAAATTGCACGCCAATTGCGTCTGCGCGATATGGCGGGTCTGGTCGTGATTGATTTCATCGACATGGAACGCCATGGCAATGTCCGCAAGGTCGAGCGCGCTATGAAAGACGCGCTGAAAAATGACCGTGCACGGATTCAAGTTGGCCGGATTTCAAGCTTTGGCTTGATGGAAATGAGCCGCCAGCGTCTGCGCACAGGCGTGCTCGAAGCGACAACCCGCGAGTGCCCGCATTGCGATGGCACTGGCCTTGTCCGAACAGCATCGAGCGCAGGCCTTTCGGCTCTGCGCTTGATCGAGGATGAAGCGGCCAAGGGCAAAGGCTCTGTCATTGCACTGTCTGCCAGCACCGAAGCTGCGGTCTATTTGCTCAACACCAAACGCGCTGATCTGCAAGAGATTGAGCGCCGCTATGCCGTTAGCGTCGAAGTCGTCCCTGAGGGCGAGGATGAAGGCGCAAAAATGTCGGTCACAAGTTCCGGCCCGCGCCCGACTAATGTCCCCAAGTTTGAGCCTATTGTCGATGATGACGATGATGATGATATGCTGGACGGCGCTGATGAAGAGTTTGAGGACGAGGAAGAGCGCCCCAAACGTCGCCGCCGCCGTGGTGGGCGCGGTCGTCGCAAAACCCGTGGTGATGATGCTGAGGGCTCAAACGATAATCGCGACACGTCTGACGACGATAGCGAGGGCAATGAACCCCGCGAGAGCCGTTCAGATCATGATGACGACGGCGAGGATCGCCCCAAGAAACGCCGCCGCAGGGGCAGACGCGGTGGTAAAAACCGCCGCGACAACGCAGGCAATGGGCCAGGCAATGATGATGGCAATCGCGACGACAATGCACCGGATCAGGATCACATGGCCGAAGGTGATGCGTCGCAAGACTCAGACGGTGATGATACCACTTCTGATGCCCCGGTAGACGAGAAGCCTAAGGCCAAGAAGCGAGCGCCTCGCCGTAAGAAGAGCGATGCTGCATCAGAGGCTGAAACCGCACCAGCGACGGATGCGGCTTCCGATGATGGCGAAGCAAATGCTGAGGCTGAGGCGGAAAAGCCTGCAGCCAAGAGAAAGGCTGCACCGCGCAAAAGGGCAAGTTCGACTGCTAAATCAGCTGACAAGCCTGCTGCTAAGAAAAAGCCCGCTAAGAAAGCTGCAAAGTCTGAAGGTAACGCTGCCGAAGAGGACACGGCGGAAAAGCCAGCTCGTAAGAAAGCTGCTCCGAAGAAGCCCGCAGCGAAAAAACCTGCGGCCAAGGCCAAAGAGGCGTCCAGCGAGACTGCTTCTGAACAGCCAGCTACCGAAGACGCAAAGCCAGATGGCAAGCCTCGGCGCGGCTGGTGGCAACGCACCTTTGGTGAGTAACTGCTAAGTGATAATGCTGGCGCCCGCTTGTAGAAGAAAATTCTCGAGCGGGCGCTGGCGCAATCGAACGTGAGAACCCGCATCTAGCGGCTCTAAGCTACCCGATCTAAAAACCAGCCTTTCGGGCTATTCCCCATTCCATCCAGCCCACTGGGCGCGGTGATTTGGGTAGATATGCTTGGCCAACGGGTTCGACATCAAAACCCGCTCCGCGCAGAGCGCTGCTGATCGGACGCGTGAGATGGCAACCCCCTGCGAGCCTTTTCCACGTAGGCTCAAGCCGATCTTGCCATTTTGCGACGCTTTTATCGGGCGCTCGGCCATGCTCCAAAAACAACAATTGCCCGCCCGGCTTTAGAATGCGGCGCATTTCTTTCATCACCTGCGCAGTGTCTTCAACCGAGCAGAGAGTATAGGTGCAAACCACAGTGTCAAAGCTGCTCTGGCCAAAGGGAATATCCTCGCCAATCCCTTGGCGAATATCAGTCTCCCACCCCTTTTCGCGCGCCTCAGCACGCGCACCGTCCAGCAGCTTTTCATGCGGATCAATCCCGGCAAAACTGCTGATCTGCTCATGATTATAGTGCTTTTGATTGAGACCACCGCCGCAACCAAGCTCAAACACTTTGCCGCTGGCCAAGGGTACAATTTGCGAGCGGCGTTTCTCAATACCGCCCTGCCCGCAAGCCAAATTTATCATGCGCGGCATAATATGCGCGTCATACCATTGCGCTAAAGACATTGGTTCCTCTCCCCACCCAGCCCTTGCATATGCGGGGAGACTATCAGCTAAAAACCCGCTGGCAAGAAGCGTTAGTCAGAAAGGCTCGCCAGAGCCTGCGCAATGCTCGAAAACTCTGACGCAAGCAGTTCTTTCAATTCTCTCTCTTCCAGATCAGCCCAGCGGCACAATTGCGGCATGGATAGGCCAACCCTGAGCGTGCCCGCCCACTCGCCGCCAACACGCACCGATTTCACTGGCTGGCCAAGGCGAATGCCCTTTTCCGCCAGCAAACGGTGCGCTTTTTGCGCATCATCAAATGTGGTCATGCACGGCAGGCTCGACACATCGACGGTAATCAAGGTTTGCATCTCTACAGGGTGATTTTTCATCGAAGCGCGTTCGCCCGGGGCATAAGGCTCAACCATCGAAAGCCCTAGTGGCGCGATGAGGTTGCGCGTCACCGCCTTGCGAAAGCACTCAATCAAGGTTTGGACCTGCCGCTGAGGCAAAGCCTGAAAGCGCTCCAGCTCGAAAATCGCTGCCGATAAACGCAAAGCCAAACCGATGTTATCGCTGTTCTCAAGGCACTCATGCCCTGGCCATGTTTCGGGCCATTCTGCGCCGCGAAAGATTTGGGCGAAGCCTTCTGGAAGCCGCTCAGCCTTTGCGCTTAGAGAGGCCGGAACCAAGGCAAAACCGCTAAAAGGCGGCCCTCCCATGAATTTGGAACCCGTTAGAAAGACGATTGCCTCCCTGCCCAAATAATCATGGATCGCTTCGCTGGTAATGCGGGCTTGGCAAGCGTCAATGACGAGGCTGAGCCTGTCGCCATGATGCGCCTTTAAGGCGTCAATATGAGCAAGCTCTGGCAGGATTAATCCGGTTTTGGAGCCGTGGACAACATGCAGCAGGCCTTGCGAATTGCTTGCATTCGCTATCGCCAATTGCGCGTCAATCTGTTCGCATATCTGGGCGCTGGTTAAAGGCTGCCCCTCGGCGCATCGAAGCGGAATATCGGCCAGTGTCACCGAACCAAGTCCGGGTACAGCTTGTGCTGGCTCCACCGCGAAACCAAGCGCTGTTTCCTCTGCAAAGAAGCGCCCATGGGCAGAGTGGATACAGCCTCTGCCCACCTCGTCCGCGCCCAAAAGGATGTTGTGCACCCCGCCTGCGTTTTGCTCTTTATCCAGCGAGTTGTTTGGGATGGCGTGCTGTGAGGATGCGGCCAAGGTCAGCGCAACATATTCCAAATCTGTGCCCGATGGCGCAAACACGATCTGGGTCGTATCGTCTAGTCCATATGCAGTGCGAATTCTTGCTCGCATAGCCTCCAATGCCGCGCCATAATCTTCGGGCACACCTTCATCTCGCAGAAAGGCAAAAGCCTCTGGCGAAATGTCATTCGCAGTTGAAGAGGCAAAAGCTGTCGTGGTGCGAGGATAAGGGGCGGACAGATATTTGTTCAGGCCAGTTTGCGGATCGAGGACGATGCGCGCATCCCCTCCGCCTGATAACAACGCGATAAGTTCACGGGACAGGGCATCATTTGTGAAATCTGGCGATGGATTGGCCAGAGCTGCAGAAGCGATGGTCATGATAGAGTTTTCAAATCTTTCGGCATGAGCCTGAGGGAAGGCCGAATAGGGTTTTGGATGGGCGACACGCTAAGTAGGTTGGGCAAAGGAAGTGGGGTTGACTGACGTTTTCGTCTTGCGGCCAACGGTGTTCACCTTATAGCGCCCGCTGACAAGAGATAAGGTTGAAAATTCGTGCCCAAAGCGCGCCCACCGCAAAAAATAACCGATCAAGCGCGCAAAGCCTTGCGCATATTGTTCATCGCCAAAAATGCTCTGTGGGAAGGCGAGCTTCATCCCGAGGATGGAAACCACGCTCTATACCACCGCGAAATGCGCGAAGTGCTAGAAGGGCTTGGCCTCAATCTGACGCTGGCCGATAGCTTTGAGATATTGTTCGACAAGCCAGATGTCGATTTCGTCTTTACTTTGCTCAATCGCGCTGGCTTCTTCAATTCAGAGATGCTGTGCCCGCTTTTGTGCGAACGCGCTGGCGTCCCTTATTTGGGTGCTAGCCCGATCTTGCGCGGGCTTTCTGACGACAAACATTTGGCCAAACGGGCATGCGTTGAGGCTGGAGTGCCAACCGCGCCTTGGGCGATTTATCGTCGCGGCGTGGCAATCGATGCAGAGCGATGCCCAAAAGGCCAACGCTTTGTCATTAAACCCAACGCGTCCTCTGCCAGTTGGGGCGTTGAAGATGCGCATAATTGGGATGGGGTTCACGCTGCCGTAAAACGCGTTCACGATGATGGGCATGATGCATTGGTCGAGCCTTTCCTAGAAGGCAGCGATATTGAGGTTCCCGTCATCACCATGGACGGCGAGCTGCAAATCATGCCAATGCTCATTTTCCGCCAAGCCGACCCTTCGCATTTGCGCAGCTATCAGGAAAAGCGCGATCTCGTTGACCGGACGCAGAAATATTCGCTGGACGCATATGAAGACGCAGAAATCACTGAGCAGATCAAAGAGCTAACCCACAAGGTCGCTCAGGAATATCGGCCATTTGACTATGGGCGTTTCGAATTTCGAGTGAATGAAGCGACCCGCGAGGTGACCTTCCTCGAGCTCAATCTCAACTGCAATCTTTGGTCGCAAAAGGTCTTTGGCCGGTCCGCTGAAATGTATGGCTGGACACAGGCTGAGCTGATTGAGACTATCCTTGCAGAGAGCCTTGCCAATAACGGCCTAATGGATCGCTAATTGTCGCTAAACCGCGTCTAAACCGCACCTAAGCGACGATTTTGCAAGTTAGGCCGCGCGTTAGAGCTTTGCTGGCATTAGGCAGGAATTTCCTCGCCCTTCCAGTCAAAAACCTTGCCGCTATCATGCGGTGTCAGACCGGCAACAACGCTGAGCAAATTGTTCGCGGCAGCCGGTGGCGTAGTCAGTTGGCCTTCAGGCAATCCGCTTTGAAACGGCTCGGACAGAGCCGTATCGACTGTGCCGGGGTGCAGGCCTATAATTACCGATTGCGGATTGGTGCGCGCTGTTTCAATCGCGAAATTCTTGATCAGCATGTTGAGCGCTGCCTTACTTGCGCGATAGCTGTGCCAACCGCCCAGCCCGTTCTCTGAAATGGAGCCAACGCGGGCAGAAAGGCAGGCAAAAACATGGGGGATATTGCGCGGCAAAACGGGCAAAATGTGCTTGGCAATCAAGGCCGGGCCAATGGTGTTGATGCGGAAAACTTCGCTCATTGTTGCAGCATCAAGCTTGCGCAAGCTGCGTTCGGGGCCAGCCCCATCGGCTAGTGTTAGCGCTCCTGTGGTAACAAGCACGAGCTGTGGCGGAGTATCGCGTAGCATGGTCGCAGCATCCGCCAAGCTCGCTTCATTCTCAAAATCAAAGGTGAAGCTGCGCACATTGGGCGAGGCGAATGTGGTTGGATTGCGCGATCCAGCGAAGACCTGCACTCCGGCCTGGCCAAGCGCTTCGCACAAGGCCGAACCGATACCGCCAGAGGCGCCAAAAACCGCTGCGGTTTGTATATCGCTAATTTCCATGGCCAAACCCTACCCGCATTGGATGAGCATGCAACGCAGCTAGCAACGCAAAAACATGGGAAATATGCAAGCTATGATGCGAAATTTCACATATCGAATCGGACCGCTTGGCCTATTGTATTTAACCAATCTGGGCTAACGCCGTGCTAACTGGGGTATGGCACTTGTCAAAACTGGCAGGTTTATGGCCGCACCGCTCTTGCACCTTGAAGCAAGGGCGTTAGAACGAACGACAAATCGAGCGATTACAGGACTGGTTATGGCTACCTTTACTCTTCCAAAGAATTCAAAGATTAGCGGCAAAGGCAAGACGCATAAGGCCGAGGGTGCAACGCGCACCAAGTCTTTTAAAATCTATCGCTACGATCCCGATTCTGGCGAAAACCCGCGCTATGATACGTTTGAAATCGACCTTGATAATTGCGGGCCGATGGTTTTGGACGCTTTGTTCAAAATCAAAAACGAAGCTGATCCAACGCTAACCTTCCGCCGCTCTTGCCGCGAGGGGATTTGCGGTTCGTGCTCGATGAATATGAACGGCACTAATGGTCTCGCCTGCACCACTGCAATTGAAGACCTTAAGGGAGCGGTGAAGATCACTCCTCTGCCGCATATGGATGTGATCAAGGATTTGGTGCCTGATTTCACCCATTTCTACGCGCAATACGCCTCGATCCGTCCTTGGCTGCAAACTGTCTCGACGACGCCAAGCGGCAAAGAGCGCCTGCAATCACCCGAGCAGCGCGAACAGCTTGACGGCCTTTACGAGTGCATCTTATGCGCCTGTTGTTCGACCTCTTGCCCATCATATTGGTGGAACCAAGAGAAGTTCTTGGGCCCTGCCATTCTGCTCCAAGCCTATCGCTGGCTTGCAGATAGCCGTGACGAGATGACTGGGGAGAGGCTCGACCATTTGGAAGACCCCTTCCGCCTCTATCGTTGTCACACGATTATGAACTGCGCCAATGTCTGCCCCAAGGGCCTCAGCCCTGCGAAGGCCATTGCTGAGACCAAGAAGATGATGGCAGAGCGGCATATCTAAGCTGCGACACTGGCCAGAATTAGCGCATAAAGACGGCTAGCATTATGGCCTTTAAAGACGAAGTTTTCGACCATTCCCCTGATCCGGACAATCCGGGTTGGAACAAATGGGATTTGCGCGATGAGGGGCTGTTTAACCAAGCGGTTATGGGCAAGCTCATCACTCGGCGCGAGGGTGATTTTTGCCGCTTGCGGATGTTTCCAGAACGGCGGCATGAGAATCTGCAAGGAGCGATCCATGGCGCCATCACGCAGGCCCTGATCGACATTGTTCTGTTTGCCACCATGCACCGCGTGGGAACGGGCAATGCAGGCCCATCTGTAACATTAGAAATCTCAACTCAATTTGTGGGCGCTGGCGACCCTGCTCAGCCGCTCGATGCGGTGGCCGAGATAATCCGCGAAACCGGAAAGCTGGTATTCTTACGCGGCACGGTTGAGCAGCCAGGTAACGATCAGGGCAAAAACCGCGTTGCGGCATTCTCTGGCATAGTTCGAAAGTTTACGCCCAGATGAGCGGAATGCTCGCGCGTTATGAGCAGCTGATCGCCAATGATGAGCTGCAAGCCGACCCCGATCAGCTTATGGCCGCGGTTCGTCTTGATGCTTTGCAGAAACAGCTTGAGAAAGAGACAGGCGGCGGGGGCGTCTTCTCGCGATTGTTCGGCTCAAAAGAAGCAATCCCGCGCGGTGTCTATATGTGGGGCGGCGTTGGTCGCGGCAAATCAATGCTGATGGATTTGTTCGTCGAGACATTGGCCATTGCTGAAAAGCGCCGCGCCCATTTCCACGAATTTATGCTGACTATCGATCAAATGATGCGCGAGGCGCGCGAAGATGATCCGGGCGACCCTGTTCCCAAGGTTGCAAGCAAGATTGCCAGCGACGTGCGCTGCCTTGCCTTTGACGAGATGGTCGTGACCAACACTGCCGACGCTGCGATTATGAGCCGGCTGTTCACCGCGCTTATCCAAGATGAGGGCGTGACAATTGTCACCACCAGCAACCGGCCGCCAAAAGACCTCTATAAGGACGGGCTTAACCGCTCGCTATTCCTGCCTTTTATCGATCTTGTCGAGCAAGAGCTTGATATCGTGCCTCTCAATGGTCCGGTTGATTATCGGCTCGATAGGATTGGTGATCTGGCAAGTTGGCACATGCCATTGGGCGATGCTGCAACAGATGCTGTGCGCAAGGCCTTTTTCCGTCTCACTGACTTCAATCCCGAGGATGCAGAGAACGTTCCAAGCGCCGAGATTGATCTTGGCGGCGGACGCACTTTGCATGCGCCCAAAAGCCTCAAAGGCGTCGGCGTGTTCAGCTTCAAGCGGCTTTGCGGTGAGAACCGAGGAGCTGCTGACTATCTCGCTTTGGCGCGAGCATTTCACACTGTGATTATCGTTGGCATACCAAGAATGGGCCCTGATCTGCGCAATGAAGCCATTCGCTTCACCAAGCTGATTGATGCGCTTTACGAAATGCGAGTGAAGCTGTTTGTAACAGCCGCCGATGCGCCCGAGGGTCTTCATACGAGCGGCGATGGCAGTTTTGAATTTGACCGCACCGTTAGCCGCTTGATGGAGATGCAAAGCGCCGACTATATGGCGCTCGGCCATGGAGTGGATGGCTAGGCCGTTGCGCGCAACCTAAACGCGCCGTCTAAATGCTGGCGCCCATCGCCTTCACCGACTTTTCAAGCATTAAGAGCTGCCACAGCACGCGGCCATTGTCGCTGCGTCCCGCAATATGGGCTTCGGCCAATTTGCTCAAAGCCTCACGATTGAACCAACCGCTATCAGTCAAAACCTCGCTGCTAGCGATTTGCCGCGCTTGGCTGGCAAGCTCGCCTCTGAACCAATCGCTGATCGGCACAACAAACCCTTGCTTGGGCCGATATAGGATTGGCTCAGGCAGAAAGCGTTCCAAAGTGTGCTTCATCAGCCATTTGCCTTGCCGCCCTTTGATCCGGCGTGCCTCGGGCAGGCTGGCAGCATATTCGACCAAATTGTGATCGAGCAAGGGCTCACGCGCCTCTAGGCTTACAGCCATGCTGGTGCGGTCCACTTTGGTGAGAATGTCGCCCGGCATCCAGAATTTGAGATCGGCATATTGTGCAGCATCAAGCCCGCTTTTGG
The DNA here is from genome assembly GCA_964613105.1 of uncultured Porphyrobacter sp. GTDB lineage: Bacteria > Pseudomonadota > Alphaproteobacteria > Sphingomonadales > Sphingomonadaceae > Erythrobacter. Next base: position 9,589 of record CAZTFZ010000011.1, read on the forward strand.
CAGGCGCATTGGTCATCAATTCGATCAGCGGATCTTCGGCGCGATAGTCCCCGCGCTCTTTCAAAAAGCGCTCACCATAAAGCTTTGCGCGCAAATCCGGCGGTAGAATCGACAAAGCATGGGCATAACCTTGCGCGCCCGATTGAGCGAGCGACTGAAAGGTGGATTTGGCCCGCAAATATTGCGGCGCCCAGTCCGCTTTTGGCCAGACCTTGCCAAGCCCGCCAAAAACCGGCCCGCGCAAGAAGCTGGGAAGAACTGCCCTCGCCTGCTCCTCGCGGTGATGGAAGACATGCCTGCGATAGCCAGCCAGAGCCTCATCAGCGCCATCGCCAGACAAAGCCACGGTCACGTGCTCGCGCGCAAGCTCGCAAACGCGCAAGGTCGGTAACGCAGAAGCATCAGCAAAGGGTTCATCAAAAATGCTCGCAATCTGGTCAATCTGAGCGATTTCATCAGCTGAAACTATCCGCTCGCGATGCTCAGTACCAAACAGCTCTGCGACTTGCCTGGCGTAGCTCGTCTCGTCCACCGCCTCGACATCGAAACCAATCGAACAGCTCTTCACAGGCTCTCGGCTGGCCTCTGACATAAGAGCAACCACGCCCGAGCTATCGACCCCGCCTGATAGAAACGCGCCCAAAGGCACATCGGACACCATGCGGCTGGTGACGCCTTGCCGCAAGTGGTGAAGGAGGCCAGCAGACTGATCCGCTACTGAACCCTTTATCCGGTTCTCAAACGAAATATCCCACCATTGCTGAGGGGCAGCTGGCTCGCGGCCATGGTCAAGCAAGCGGTAATGCCCAGCAGGCAATTTCTCGACCCCGCGAAGGAACGATCGGTGATCGGGCACATAGCCCCAAGTCATATAGTCCTCGATCGCCAAAGGATCGATATTGCGGCGCATCAGAGGGTGAGCAAGCAGACCCTTCAATTCAGACGCGAAGGCAAGGCTGCCATCAGACAATTGCGCAGTGAACAGAGGTTTCACGCCAAAGCGGTCGCGCGCCAAAAACATCTGACGGGTGGAACGGTCGTAAATCGCAAAAGCGAACATGCCGTTGAGCCGCTCAAGGCATTTGGGGCCCCATTTTTGCCATGCGGCAAGAATAGTCTCTGTATCGCCATCGGTGCGGAACTGCGCTCCGCCCGCTTCCAATTCGCGGCGCAATTCTTGATAGTTATAGATCTCGCCATTGAAGACAATGACCGCGCGGCCATCGGCAGAATGCATCGGTTGCGGAGAGCCAGCAAGGTCGATGATCGATAAGCGCCTGTGCCCCAGACCAACGCCGTGATCGGTCCACACCCCTGCCCCGTCGGGCCCGCGATGGACCAGAGCGTCGCACATCCCCTCAACCCGTTTAGGGTCAACAGGCTTTGGCGTTCCGCAATGAAAGATACCGGCAATTCCGCACATTGGCGCTGACTAGCCGTTTACAATGACTACGGCTAGCGCTGCCAAAGCGCCCAGCGCGACTATGGCTCCCAGAGCGAGTTTGGCTGACAGTGCAGGTGCATCCAGCCTTGCGATCAAAGCGTTGTCGTTCAATTCAGCAAGGGTGTAGCCTGCGTCTTCTGGCTCGCGCTCAAAGAAGCTCCAAGCCCCGCCGACCAAGATTGCCATGACGATGGCAAAGAACACCCAGCCATAAATGATGTGATCAAAGCCTGCAGCAAACTCAACGCCTTGGCTTTGCGCGATGTAGATCGTGCCCCAAGCGCGCACGCCATTGGCAAGGATCGGCACGATCACGCAGGCAAGCATAAACGCGGCGCGTTTGCGCCAGCTGTCGAATGCGGTGAAGCAAACCAAGACACCCAGAGCAATCATGGCAATGAGGAATTTGACGCCCGAGCAGGCTTCAGCAACCACGAACAATCCCACAGGTGTGTCAATGTAAATCCCGTCAATAACAGCAGGAACCCCGCTCCAACGCGTCAGCACGATAGTTATATCGGCAGTGACGGATTGCAGCATGGGGATGAGCTCATCACCAAAAGGGACAAGAGCGGCTACAAAGCCAATCGGCAGCAAAAGCATTGCGGAAATGCGCAGACCGAGCATGGTCATGACTATGGCTTGCAGGCTTCCAGCAGCACCAACATGCGCAAGCAAATTGATGCCTGTTACGCGGCCAATTGCCCAAACAGTCAAAGCCCCCGCCAAAGCGAGCAATCCCGGCCACCAAGGCGCAGGATTAAGGCGCATGACTTCTTCGCGCTTCATCCAGACGAGCCAAGCAATGATGAACGGGATAAGCAGAATATGGCTATAAGTGTCGACATTCCACCATTGGTGAAACATCTCGAGCCAATCATAAAAAGTGAGCGCAAACAAAGCCGCAATAGCCACTGCCAATATGGCAAGGCTCTGCCGCCACTGCGCGCTAAGGCCGGCGCCTGTGGCCTCTCCAAGCTTGCTTGCCGGAGCAGCGCTGTTTTGAGGGATGGATTTAGGCTGCATCGCGGGATGCCTGTCTGGAAACTGTGGCCTGTTTAGAATTGGCCCCATCGACGATGCCGCCATTGGTATCAAGCAATTTGCCAAGCGCACCATACACGGCTTGCCAGCTCATATTCTTAGTCACGAATTTGCGCGCGGAGGTCCCGATATTGACCCGCAAATCTGCATCGGACATGAGCTTTTCGATCTGCAACAGCATCGCGCGCGTATTGGCCCGCTCAACAATAAAATCTTCGCCATTTGCCGCGCCAATGCCGGTCGCCGCTTCTGGGGTTAGAAGGACAGGGCGTTCCATCGCCATCGCTTCTAGAACCTTGTTTTGAACGCCGCGCGCAATGGTAAGCGGGGTCAAAACAATGTCAGCGCCCGCCAAAAAGGGGCGCACATCGGGCACTTCACCCCAAACGCGCACGCCATTTTCACCATCATAAGCTGTCATCTTAGGCAGCGGAGCGCGCCCGACCACATGAAACTGCGCGGTGGGCCAAATCGCCCTTAGCGGGGTCATAAGCTCCTCAATCACCCAGAAAGCAGCATTGTGATTGGGCAAGTAATCCATCTGTCCAGTGAATACGAAATGGGGCCCCTCTTCGCTGGTCAACTCGGGATGAGGCGCAACTTTGCTCGGATCAAATAGCTTCGCATCAATCCCATTGCCTAGGCTAGAGATCGGCAGAGCATGGGCTGCGTCAATACGAGAACGCAGCAAGTCCGCCTCTTGATCGGTGATCAGCAAAGTGCTGTCTGCCCGTCTTGCAAGGCGAGCCTCTTCCCTCGCAAGCAAGCGGTCTTCGCGCCCGTATAGCCAAGCCTTTGGGCCGCCAGCTTCAGCTGCATAGTCTGCAAATTTGGCGCTATCCACATCGCATAAATCGATGATCACTCGGCCTTCGAAATCATCGGGCACATATTGGCCCATCTGACCTGAAAACACGAAGATCGTATCAATGGATTGCTGGGCGATTGTGTCTTTGATCCAGCGCCTTAAAGCCCTGTCGTCAAAGGCTGTCAGGCTGACCGGCTTGCCGCTAGCCAAAGCCTGCAATCCAGCAATCGGCAAAGCCTTGTCGCGCTGCGCCAAGTGATGGCTAGCCGCTACTTGCGCCAAATTTGCTTCTTGGGCGCGGTCTGCTTCTGTCTCAGCGAAAGTTGCGACATGCACTTCGGCATGGCTTGCCAATCCTTTGAGCAGATGATGCGAGCGGATTTTATCGCCCCGGTCTGGCGGGAACGGTATCCGATGCGCCAGAAACAGAACCTTGCGCATTATCCGAGCCCGCGTGCGATAAAGGGACCAATCCGGTTGGCGATGCTCAATGGCAAGCGCTTCCACATATCAATGCGGGCAGAATATTTAGCGTCCGTCGGGTCGATATTGCGCGCCTCCACGCCCTCTGCCGACCATTTGGCATAGGCCAAGGGCTGAGGCTCAAAACCCCAATTCTTTTTGAAGTTGTACGGCCCGCTGCCCGTCTTAGAACGGCCAAAGTCAAAGCGGCTTGCGCCCTTGTTTTGGCGCGCATGGCACATCAATTCATAGTACATGCGCTCATTCGCTCGAAGGCGCCGCGCCGCAAATGTGCCTCCGCCCCAATAAGGCATCACAGCGCCATTGTGATAGAGCGAAAGAACGCTTGAGATTGGAGTGCCGTTCTCGCTCACGGTGAGAATATCAGCATCATCGCCAAAGGCATCAAGCACGCTATCGAACAGGCTTTTCGGGAAAACCGGCGTGCCTAGATTGCGCACGCTTTCGGCATAGACCGCATAATGATCGGCGCGGTTCTGGGCATCCGCCCCAATCGAAACGGTCAAATCCTGCTTTAAGCCTTTGCGCACTTCAGCCCGCGATTTTCGCGGAATGGCGAGCAACTGTGCTTCGTCATCTTCCGCCAAATCACTGATAAACCCGCAATGGGAATCTGTTGTTATTTCCCATGTCGAAGGCGCTGTTCCGCCGCGCAATTCAACGCTCGCAATGGCGCTGCGCCGGGCAAGTTCTTCGGCGGCAATGCAAAGCGTGACGGCGTCGCTATCAAGTGCAGCAAGAGGTCCGCCTTCAACGCCAAAACCGCTTGAAACCAAGGCCCGGCCAAACAAAGGCGAATGCACGACAGTAAGCGGCAGCCAAGCAGCGATTTCCTGCCCCCGTTCAAGGACGAGGCCCGCAGCACGGTTTTGCGTGCCCTGCTCTATCGCTTTGAGCCACAATGGTCTGTGAAATGGCGACGCGTCCTTATGGCCTGCGACGAAAGCCTCAATCCGCGAAACCTCATTGGGATCGCGCAAATTCGCTTCGTATACAGCGTCTGAGCGAGCCGATTTTTCCAAGTTTGCAGGCGCGTTCATGCGCTCATCTCGACACAGCGAGCCGCTTCGATCTCAGCAAGCGCGTCCATGCGCCCCCATGGGAAATCGCCCGTTAAACGCCGCAATTTGCCGGCCATTGCATCAAGTTTGGTGTAATGACGCAGACGTGATTTGAGCGGAGCATCATCCATCCGCGGTTGATCAGGATCAACCTCCCAAGGGTGGAAATAGAAGATCGCAGGACGGTTCTCGCGAGCATTCACTTGGCTAATCGCCCAATTGGTGAAGGCATAAGGAAGCACGCGGAAGAATCCGCCCCCGCCTGCTGCCATCCGACGCGAACCCAGCATTGCTGTGGTCACAGGGATTTCAACAAGATCGGCATTTTTGACCGGCCGAAAAGCGAAACGAGGCGCCTCGCGCCAACCGTAATGATCATGCACAATCGGAGCGACGCTGGATGAGTAAGCATAGCCGTGTTCCGCCAGCACCTCATGCGCCCATGGCGTGCGCTGGTCGATGGAGAAGCTGGGCGCTCGATAGCCAGTAACCTTGCTGCCGCTGGTGTCTTCCAAGATTGCGCGGGTTTTGGCGATGTCCTCGGCAAATTCCTTTGGGGTCAGCGTGAAAACGCGCGCATGAGCATAGCCATGGCTGGCGATCTCATGGCCACGGTTCGCAATATCGCGCATCATTTGTGGTTTGCGTTCGGCAACCCAGCCCAGTGTGAAAAATGTCGCTTTGACTTGCGCTTCGTCGAACAAGTCCAGAATGCGGGCTACGTTCTCCGCAACGCGCAGATCAAGGCCGTCCCAATCAGCTGGGCGAATCGTGTTCTCAAATGCGCCGACTTGAAACCAATCTTCGACATCGACCGAAAGGCCGTTCACTGGCTTTCCGGGAACGGTCGGGCGTTCAATCACGACAATTCTCCTTCATCCAAGACCCGTAATCTGACAGCAATATGACCCAATCAACAGAGCCTTGCAAAGATACTCTATGCTGCTTCGCGCTGCCCATTGGCTTCAAAAAACTCGATCAATTTCTCAAGCACATTGCGCAAGGAGCTTTCTTGATCATCAAGACGCATTTCAATCGCTTGCAGACGATTTTCAAGGCTTTCTTCGCTTGCTTCGTCGGCTTTGTCTCGCTCGCTCAAAGCGCCCCTTAGGCTGGTGATCTCTTCGCGCATTTGCGCTACTTCAGTCTCGCGATCTGACAAAGCGATTTTGAGAGCGCTAAGTGCGGCCAGTTCTTCTCGCATTGTTTCGGTTTCGCTATCGCGATCGGCAAAGGCTTGCTCAATGGCTTGCAATTGCTTTTCGCCAAAGTGCCCCTCACCAGAAGCAGGAGCCTCACTCGAAGCTGTCATCGCTGAGGAAGCGTGAGCCGCCATCCGAGCCTGCGCCACAGCTTGCGCTGCTGGCAGATTTTGATCGGGCTGAGGCTTCAGAAGTTCGCTTTCTTCAATCTCGCTATCGTCACCGTTCATTTCTTCAATGACTGCGTCGAGCATACCCGCTTCAAGCACAGATTGCTGCTCAACAGCGCCAAGCAGCAAAAGGCGCGTCATGATCTGGTTGATCTTACGCGGAATGCCGCCGGTTGCTTCATGAAGCTTTTCAAACAATGCATTGTCGAGTTCGGGATTGTTGTCCCAGCCAACATGCTCAAGCCGGTGGCGAACATAAGGCTCGATCTCGCCTGGCTGCATGGCCTCCAGGTGATGGGCAGCAATGATGCGTTGACGCAATTGCTCAAGCTCTTCGGACTGAGCGATCAGCTTTTTGAATTCTGGCTGACCCAGCAACAGCATTTGCAACAAAGGATGCGAACCCAGCTGGAAGTTTGAAAGCATCCGCAGTTCTTCAAGCGCGCCAATCGACAGGTTTTGCGATTCGTCGACGATCAGCAAGCAGCGTTTGCCGTCGCGTGCTTGATCGTGAAGATAGTTTTCAATCGCTGCCAATGCGCCCGCTTTGTCGCGGCCTTCGACATCAAGACCAAAGGATCGCGCAGCAACTTGGATCATCTCTTCGCCATCAAGCGCGCTGGTGACCACTTCGGCCACGCTCATCTGCTCGTCTTCAAGCTTATTCTTAAGGTGCGCCACTAGCGTCGATTTGCCTGCGCCAACCTCGCCGGTGATGACCACAAAGCCCTCGCCCTGATTGAGGCCATAGCCCAAATAAGACAAAGCCTTCTTATGCGTCACGCTTTCAAAATAGAAAGCAGGATCCGGCGTGAGCTGAAAAGGGCGCTCGTTGAAATTGTAGAACTCTTCGTACATCCTAGCGATGTCCTTTTTCAGTAATCACAGTATATTAGAAGTCGTAACGCAGGCCGACAAGGGCCGAAGCGACGCTAAGGTCGTTATCCGTTACGTCATTTTCGATATAGTTGAGGGCCGCCGCTGCACGTGCAGACAATCCGCGCCACAAACGGTGGTTGTAAGACACGGATGATCCAAGCGCCGTCGTGTCGCCTGTCCCGATAAAGCCGCTGTCAAAGTAATTGCCAAAAGTTGTGACGGTATAACCGCCGCGCGTCCCGACAGATCCGCTGAGTGAGGCTGCTACAAAATAGCTTTCATCAACAACGCCATCGGCGAGCTCCAAGATGGTACCCGGAGCGCCAATAAAAGTACGGCGATCATAGCCTGCGTTCAAACCCGCTGTAACCCGCCCAATCTGGCGTGAGAAATTGGCTGAAACGCCGCGGCTACGGAACACTGATGAGCGCACAGAACCCAGCACGCCGCTGAGGCAATTGCCTCCGCTAATGCCGTTCACACAGCCAACGATGTCGCCGCTGATCGGGTCACGAACAACTTCGAAATCGGTCGATAACGCTGCCAAAGAATTGCTAAGCTGGCCGCCCAGTCCAGAAATCCCATCATAGACAGATATGCCGATATTCGTTTGGCGGTCCGGCTGGTAGCTGAAATTGCCGTAATAGGTCTCGCTGTCATAGCGACGGCCAAACCCGGCCTGCAATTGGGTGCGCCGACTTGGACGCCACACAACACCTGCATCCCAGATCAAACCATCGGCTTCAAAAGCAATCTGACGCGCTGATCCTTCGTCAGTCACAATCCGGCCATCTGTTCCAAGAACAGGATCGCCATTGATATCGCGCAAAGCATCACGGCTGGACACTTCAACATCTTCATATCCAACACCGCCCACGAGAGACAGCGAGGGAGTAACAGGCACAGTGACATCGCCGCGAACAAATGTATCGCGAACACGCTGATCCAAAGTGTCGATATCTTCCTGAAGGAAGCCACCGCCAACACCCACGCCCACAGGCAATGGTTCGCCAGCACGAGTGCCAGCGCGGAATTGGGCATTGTGGCTGATGCTCTCGTCGAACACATTCACAGGACTAACTGTGCCAGTGCCAGCGGGGTCAGCAACAAAGCTAGGCGTTTCCACCCGAGTGTAACCCAACCGATAGTTACCGGTCAGCTCCACATCGCCTGCTCGCGTGCGGACACTTGGCCCTGCAAAGGCAGAATAGGTCTCTGAAGTCGCATCGCTGCCATTGACCGTGTTGAACACGTTGGAGCCATTGGCATCAATATTTGTGCGACTGGCAAGACCGCCCGCTTCAAATGTCACTGCATTGGGAACGATCGTCGTCGACCCGCGAGCAATGCCGGTCAGCACATCACCGCCAAAGCCATTGTCATCATTGCCATAAGCAATATTGCGCTCATAGCGCAGAGACACACTTGCAGCATTGCGCCGACCAGCAATGCTGGTGTCTACGCCAACGGCAAGCTGGGTGAATGTGACCGAATCATTGCCCGGTGAAAGCTCATGATTGAGGATTTGCGATGCCTCAATATATGGGCTGATATTCGTACGGCGCTCGCGCGATTGGCGCTGAGAGCTGCCGCTCTGACTGCTTTCGTCGCCTTCGGCATCAATGCCAACATCTTGGCCGCTAATTGATTGTCCAAGCGCAGGCGCAGGCAAAGCGATCGCCAGCCCAAGGGCCAGCATGCTAGACACGCCAGATACGATGATTGGAGATTGGGTGATTTGGTTTCGCATGACGCTACTCCCCCGTTCCATAATAGGTGCCAAACTTCCGCCCACTCGGGCTGAAAGTGACATCGTTGAGAAGAAGTCGCACATCAGCGCATGCTGAAAGCAGGTCGAGTGCGTCTTCGATTGAGGCTTGTCCGGTCTGGTCAGCGCGTGCCACCAGCAAGGATTGGCCAACATGTTTAGCAAGCTCAGCCGCAGGTGAAGCAGCCAAAGCTGGAGGGCTATCAAACACCAACATGCGTTCTGGAGCGCTGCGCGTAAGGCGGCCCAAAACTTCCCATGTGCGTTCGCTTGCCAAATATTCGCTGTCGCGGGTGGTGCGCTCTCCTGCAGGAAGCAACCAAAGGCCCGGGACATCTGTTCCGACGACCAAATCTTCGACATTGATCTTGGGATCAGCCAAAGCGTCCATGAGGCCGGGACCGTTTTCAAGCCCAAAAGCCGACATGACCGATGGATTGGCAAAGTCAGCGTCCACCAGCAGAACTTCGCTGCCCCGTTCGCCGGCCATAGCCAGCGCCAGATTGACCGAGCAAAATGTCTTGCCCTCACCAGAGTGAGCAGAACTGATCAGTATACGGCGTGCCTTGGCGGTCTCTTCGTCTTTGGCCGTCGCAATCAACTGCCGCTTAATGATCCGAAATTCCTCGATCAAAGCGCTCGTCCCGCCATCAGGATTGATAAATCCGTTCTCGGCGAGATGAATACGATCAACTTCGTGGCGTGTGCCCTTGAAATGAACCTGCGGCCCGGTTGCTTCAGGACGGGCCGGCTTGCGCGGCTTAGCTTGGGCCATACCGGGATGCATCATGCCCGCCTGCATCATGCCGGGATGCGGCATTTGCATTTGCTGTTGCGGTACCGGCTGAGGCGCAGGCGCAGGCTGAGCTTCAACCTTAGGCTTAGCTGGTGTTGGCATGCGCTTGGCTTCATCACCAGGCAGCTTACTTGGGACTTTGGCAGGGTTTAGACCGCCAAGACCAAATGCGCCGCCAGCGCGTTCCAGCAAGCTTTCTCGCTTACCGCTTTTGTCAGCTGCCTTATCAGGCACGTCGATTTTTGATGGCTTGTTCACGCTCACTTCCCCCTCACGCGACCGAGCCGACTTGGATAAATTCAACCACGAGCAGCAGCACGCAAATCGCAACAAGAGCTGCGGATGCGCCAACAAATTGCTTTAGGCGCTTGCGTTCATACTTGCGCTTAGCCGCCGTCATAGAACGCGATACAGTGCCAACAACAGGCAGGTCGAATGTGCGTTCAAGTTTGTCTGCGGTGATAAAGCTCGACCGCAATTGGCCGCGAATAAAGGCAACGCCAGCGCCAGCTGCCAGACCGATGAGCAAGACACCGATCAGCAATAGCGGGCGATTGGGCGCAGCTGGGCTACGCGGCAATGTCGGCGGGTCGATCACTTGGAATGAAAATGCACTACGCTCTGTCTCTACCTGTCCGCGCAAACGCATCTCTTCGCGATTTTCCAAAAGCTCGTCATATTTGTCTTTCAGAACTTCATAATCGCGGCTGATCCGGTTCGCCTCAGCAGCCACAGTGGGCTCTTCAACCTGTGCAGCAATCAATGCCGAAATATCAGACTGAAGCGCGGCTTTGCGAGCGTTCAATGCCTGATAATTGGCTTGGCGTTCCGCACGGATCGAAAGCAGCGCCGAATAGGCGGGATTGGGCGAGCTGCCATTGCTCGGGTTCTCAGCGCGGGCCGCTGGCTCAAGCTGAGCAATCTGGCGCTGCGCAGCGGCAACGTCAGGGTGGCTATCGGTCAATCCGCGAGCGCGCAATGCGCCAAGCTGAGATTGCGCCTGCGCCAAAGCACCGCGAGCGCCCGTGATCGGGCCGCCAGCATTGGCGATTGTCTTGGGCGTTGCAGCAACCTGTCCAGAGATGGCTGCAAGCGCCGATGATGCCGCAGCCAAATCAGCGTCAACACCGCGCATTTCAGTGCGTAGGGTTTGCAAACGGCTGGACACGCTGGTGGAACCGCCAACAAGGTCGGGATATTGGGTTTCAAATGCCAAACGGCGCTGCTCGGCAGCTTCCAGTTCGCGCTTGCGATCTTCTAGCTGCTGGTCAAGGAACACCAAAGTATCAGCGACAGAACCGCGATTGCCAGCGATGTTTTCCTCACGGAAAATATCGATAAGCTTCTGAATGACTTCTTGCGCAAGCTTGGAATTCTCAGCGTCGGACAGGTCGGATTTACCAACCGTCGCGGTTAGCTCAAACAGGTTTTCCTGCTCGCTTTCGACGGTGACATTTTCAGAAAGTTCGTCAATCGCCTTTTCAAGCTCGGGCTGGGTCTGGATGTCCTCGCCCAATTTGGTGGCGCGGATAACCTTCGTCAGGTTCACACCGCTGGCCAAAGTCTGGCGAACGCGAGTGATTTCCTGCTTACCATCGCCCGAAATTTTGAGCTGATCGGTCAAAACATCGTCGATCTCGACAAAAATCCGCGCGCGGCTCTCATAGCTGTTTGGAATAAGCGCAACCAGCAACCAACCAAGAGCGCACACGCCCCAAGCCACCGCCAAAGCGGTCCAGCGCCGGTTCCACACTTGATACAGCGCAGCGCGCAGTTCTTCAAAAACTTCGTTCATTTCGAAGCGATCCTTAGAATGCCGACTCTGGGATGATGATCACATCACCCGGGCGCAAAAGTACGTTGGCTTGGCTGTCGCCACGTTTCAGCAAGTCGCTAAGCCGCAGCGCATATTCTTTCTGCTCGCCCGATTTCTTGTCAAAACGAATGAGCTTCGCGCGATTGCCAGAAGCAAATTCTGAAAGGCCGCCCACTGCAATCATCGCATCAAGCACTGTCATATTGGCGCGGTAAGGCAAAGAGGCCGGTTGCTCTGTCGCGCCAACAATGCGGACTTGCTGGCTGAATGTGCCAGCAAATTCATTGACGATCACCGAAACGAGCGGATCCTCGATATATTGCGAAAGCTGAAGACGGATATCTTCTTCCAGCATCGAAGGCGTTTTGCCCACGGCTGGCATATCTTTGACCAACGGAATAGTGACGCGCCCATCAGGACGGACTTGAATTTTGTCAGCGCCCAGCTCTGGATTGCGCCAGACGTGAATGGTCAGATTGTCGAGCGGGCCAATAACGTATTCTTCGCCCGGTCCTTCTTGCAAGGCAACAAAGGTAGCAGGCGGCAATTCGCCACGTGTCGTGGTTGCGCAGCCTGACAGCGACATAACCGAAACTGATGCCCCGGTTAGCAGGATGGTAAAGCGCTTCAATGTCATCAGTTAAGTTCCCTGGACGCGTCAACGAGGCTCCGGTTTGCGTCCTAGAACGAACCTTTTGCCCCTAAGTTGATTTACCATTGCCCATTAAAGGTGAATATTCTGTTAGTTATGCGGTCCCAATGCCCCAAAATCGGGCATTTTCAGCCGCTTTGTCCCAAATTGGGACT